>JBAXTQ010000292.1:0-4184 GCA_037130115.1 Methylococcaceae bacterium | reverse complement strand
CACCTCTTTTGATGTGGTTTTAGCGGTTGAATGTATCTTTCATTTTCCGGATCGTGGGCAGTTTTTCAGGGAAGCTTATCGGGTGCTCAAACCGGGCGGGTATTTGGCGTTATCTGATTTTGTTCCCAGAACTGCGGTAGTGCCTTTAATGAAAATTAAATTGCCGAAGAGCATAGGGACTGCTTTTTATGGTGCAAACAATGCGCTATGCAGCGCCAAATATTATCAAAAGCTGGCTGAGAAGACACACTTTAAACGGCAAATAGCGCGTGATATTACCGCAAATACATTGCCGACTTATCCTTATTTAAGGCAACTTGCCAAGCAACAACGTGACGCCCCTAAAATGGCAATGCTGGAAACAGCGGCAATTGAATGCTTAAGCAGGCTTGGATTAGTCAATTATTATATTTTTGGCTTTCAAAAACAGGCATAATGCTGTTTTTTTTAAGTCATCAACTCAGTATTTTTGTTTCTCCTGAAATTTACGATAAAGACTGATACTAATGCCGGCTCAATTTTAACGTTATTATTTGCTATAATAACTTAGTTAATGATCCTATTTATAACGATATGGTTTTTTAGCCTGTCGATTTAAACTTCAATCCAATTCAAAACATAACAATTATTTTACTATCAATGTTAAAGACAAAATTCCTGAACAGCTCCAGTCAGTTGTTATTACATTTTAATGGGAATGGCTAATCATGCAAGGATACAGTCGAGTCATTCACCGGCTTTTAGCGGTGTACATTGTTGTTGTATTAATCATCATTGGATTTGTTATTGCCAAGCTTGTCCGAGATGAGGTTCAAACCTCCCGCTATCAGGCACGGTATCTTTCTGCAATCAGTGAACAATTAAGCTTTAAACTGGCTTCGGGCCCCAGTACCTCAATACGTTTCCCGGAGTACGGGCCTTACGATGAACGGTTGGGTTATACTTTATTGCCGGAGGTGATTAAGCGCCTGGAAAAATCGGGTTTTAGCGTGACCTCGCAGGCCGCTTTTTCGCCAATGATGGCAGAACTGGCTGATTATGGATTGTTCAATATCTATCATGAAAAAACCCAAGCGGGACTTCGCATCACCGATAAAGACGACCAGGTCGTTTTTAATGCGCTATATCCTGCTTATGGCTACCCCGATTTCAAGGCTATTCCTCCGTTAATTTTAAACACCCTGCTGTTTATAGAAAATCGCGAGTTGCTTAACGAAGATCATACGACAGTTAATCCGGCTATCGAATGGGATCGTCTGGGCTTTGCCAGTCTGCAATTAATGGCGCACAAATTGGGCGCTACCAGTGCTGTGCCAGGTGGCAGCACCTTGGCAACCCAGTTGGAAAAGTATCGTCATTCAAAGAATGGCTATACCAATTCGATTGTCGATAAATTTCGCCAAATGGGTACGGCATCAGTGCGTGCCTACTTGATGGGCCCTGATACTTTGGAAATGAGGCAAGAAATTGCGCTCTCTTATTTAAACTCCATGCCGCTTGCCGCTACGCCAAAATTAGGCGAAGTTCATGGTTTGGGTGATGGTTTGTCGGCCTTTTATGGTGCTGATTTTGTCGAGGTCAATAAATTACTGAGTCCGGAAGCACTCAAGCCACCACATCAAATTACCCCGCAACAAGCGCAAGCTTACCGGCAAGTGTTGAGTATATTGTTATCACAGCGAAGACCGTCCTATCTGCTGGGGCGTGGTTATGAAGCCTTACAAAATTTGACCAACAGTTATTTACGCTTACTGTCAGATCAGGGTTTTATTAGTGAGGCATTGAGGGATGCGGCTTTACAGGGCTCTTCAGTTCGCCCGCCCAAGTCAGTTGCTGAGCCGGCCAAATTTATGACCGAAAAAAAGACGCAAAATGTATTGCGCAGCCGTCTTGCCCGTGTTCTGGGCGTAAAAACTAATTATGAATTGGATCGCCTCGATTTAACGGTTAAAACCACGCTCGACTATCGTACCCAGCAAGCGATTACCAATGCGCTAAGGCAACTCAGTCAGCCCGACCAAGCGCGTGCCGCCGGTATCCTGGGCTTTAGGCTGCTTAACGAAAATACGGATCTTAATCCGATTGTCTATAGTTTAATGTTGTTTGAACGGAGCAAAACCGGTAATCTTCTGCGTGTACAAACCGATAACTACGACCAGCCACTTGATATTAACGAAGGCATTCGACTGGATCTGGGTTCCACGTCCAAACTGAGAACGATGGTGCATTATCTGGAGCTGGTTACTGATGTTTATCAGCAGTATAAAGAGCGTCCTGCACAAGAGCTCAGTAAGATTGAATTGCATCCCCGTGACTATTTATCGGCATGGGTCATCGAACAGTTAAAGCTGTCACCCAAAATCAATCTGGAGGATTTGCTTAATCTGGCGCTGGACAGACGTTATTCAGCAGGACCCGGCGAGTATTTCTTTACCGGTGGCGGTCTTCATCATTTTAATAATTTCACTGAAGATGAAAATAATAAAATCATGTCAGTGCGTGATGCCCTGCGTGATTCTGTCAATCTGGTCTTTATTCGCTTGATGCGGGATGTTGTTTATCATCATCTTTATAAACCGGACGGCATAGCCCGTTGGCTTGAAAGCCCGGATGACCCAAAGCGCCAAGAATATCTGGAACGTTTTGCCGACAATGAAGGACGTACTTATTTACAACGTTTTTACGTCAGATACCGGGGCAAAACCACAGAAGAAGCGATGGCAATGCTGACTAAAAGAGTATTTGCCAAACCTTCACGTTTTACCATGCTGTATCGGGCGATTTATCCTGATCGTGACGAGACGGCGCTTAATACTTTTCTGACTGACAATTTAGGCAAAAATGCGCTGGTCGATGAAGATGTCTATGCGCTTTATGACAAGTACTCGGCAGAGAAATTTGATTTACAGGATCAAGGTTATATTACCAAGATTCATCCACTGGAATTATGGCTGGTGGGTTATTTAGCACGGCATCCAGAAGCGACGCGTGAAGAAGTTATAACTGCCAGTTATGAGCAACGCCAAGATGTATACCGCTGGCTGTTTAAGAACCATAGAAAATATGCTCAACAGCGACGCATCATGACGATGCTTGAAGAAGAAGCTTTTAAAGAAATTCACAGCGCCTGGAAACGCGTTGGCTATCCGTTTGATGCCTTAACACCTTCTTATGCGACATCAATAGGCGCCTCAGGCGATAGACCCGCAGCATTGGCTGAACTCACCGGTATTTTGTTAAATGACGGCGTCAGGTTACCGGCTGTCCGCTTTGAGAGTTTGCATTACGCTCAGGGAACCCCTTATGAAACGCTAATGAACAAAGCCCCGGATCAAGGTCAGCGTATCTTTGCCCCGGAAATCGCTAAAGTTGCGCGAGGTGCAATGGTTGGCGTGGTTGCAGCGGGAACTGCCGGGCGTCTTAACGGTATTTACACGGATGCTGTGGGCAAACCCTTATCGGTAGGTGGTAAAACCGGCACGGGCGATCATCGCAAGCAAGTATGGGGCGCAGGCGGTCGATTGATTGAATCGAAATTTGTCAGTCGTGCCGCGACTTTTACATTTTTCCTGGGTGATCGATTTTTTGGCGTAATGACTGCCTACATCGAAGGCGATAATGCCGGACTTTATCATTTTACCAGTTCATTACCGGTACAAATAATCAAGTTTTTAAAGCCCGCACTGTCACCCTTAATAAACAACACCAAGCCACCCAAAGAAATTATCAAGCCTGTGGCTAACGTAATCATTGCCGAAAATGTTAAGCCGATTATTAAAGTAGCGGAGACCAAAAACCTTAATTCGGTCGCTTTAGTGACAGAAACAAAAAAGAACCTGCCTGAGCCAAAATTAGCAGCGCCTAAAGTGATCAAGCCGTTGCTTGAAAAGGTGGTACCTGTAGTGCCTGTGGCTCCTAAAGTTAACAAGCCCGATACTGAAAAGGCCGTGGTAAAAATAACCAAACCGCTGGTTGAAAAGACGGTTCCTGCTGTTAACAAACCGGTGACTGAAGTCGCAAAACCGCTGGTTGAAAAGACGATTCCTGCTGTTACCAAGCCGGTGACTCAAGCCGCAAAACCGCTGATTGTAAAGGCACCTCCTGCCGTTACCAAGCCAGTGACTGAAGCCGTAAAACCTTTGGCTGTAAAGGCACCTCCTGCCGTTACCAAACCGGTGACTGAA
>JBAXTQ010000291.1:0-4208 GCA_037130115.1 Methylococcaceae bacterium | reverse complement strand
TTCCAAAAGCTCTATCCAGTCTATCAGTTAGCTGGAAATACCGGGTTGACAAAATGCCGTCAACCCGAACTTTGAATAAAAATCGGGTCAGCAGCACGATCGTTGACCCACTTTAAATACGGTCTGGAGGGATTCCCGATCTTTTTTTAGATGGCGTCGAAAATTTCGGCGCTATCCAAAAAAGGAACAATACCGGTTGGTTAAAGCCGGATAGGCTACAGGAAATAGACTCATAAGCGGGGACAGGTGCAAGTTTTAATAAGCAAGTTAAATTATAATTCTTCAAAGGTAACTATATGAAAATCAAAGTAGTGCAACTAACAAGATCCGCATTGTCCGATGGATCTGCTCAAAACATCTTTCTGTCTTCACAAAACAATGACATGTTCCGTAAAGGCTGTAAGTCATTAGTGACAGCAACCCTTCTGTGCGCGTCGCTGGTCACTGTTCCAAGCTTTGCCAGTACCATTTATTCCCAATTACCAGGGTCGAATAGCAGGGACTCACATGTCGACGCTGACCTCAGTGATGGAAGCTCTTATGTCTTTGATTATTTTGTACCTACCCAGTCCGGCAAAGTGTCATCTATTTCCTGGCAAGGAAGTGCGCAAACCAATTCCGGTTTCACCATCCAAATATTAAATGCAAAATTACCAGCGACACCGGCAACGCCGGACACACTTGCGTCCAACTCGACTGTTTCTACGATCACTTTGCTAAATAACAACCAGGCATTAAGCAAGACCTCCTCAGCCTCAGTCATTGGTTTGTATAACTTTTCTGTGGATTTATCCAAATTGAGCACCCAACCAACTCCTATCAATCTGACAGCGGGCAATTCTTACTGGATTTCCATTTACTCTACCGGCACAACTGCTTGGAACTGGAGCAATGGCACGGGCGGCGATAACTTTGCAGAGGTCTACACCGTAGGTACAAAACAATGGCAACCACTTGATGTAACAGGACATAGTGACATGGCTTTCACTTTGGCCGGCACAATTCCGGCCGTGCCATTACCAGGTTCGGTTTGGTTATTGGGTAGTGGTTTGATGGGGTTGCTGTCATTCAGTTGGCGTAAAAATAAAACAGCTAACGGTTAGTCAACAAGTAACTTGGATTGCATTGTCGGTTTTTTAGGTAGGGTACACTGCGCGTACCTTTATAAATTAACATAAAAATCAAAGTAACCGGTTGGTCTGATTTTCCCTCACCTTTTGGCATAGGTATCTACACAACTTTTCCGCATAATAAAAACAATGAGTTGAAAACCATCAAGCTCCCTCTCCTGCTGGAGAGGGTTGGGGTGAGGAGAATAAAATCAAGCAGTTATATTCCCCCTCATCCCAACCTTCTCCCTCAAGGGAGAGCATAGCGAGGGTTCAGGAGCTGGAACTTGTGTAGATACCTATGCCTTTTGGAGAGGGTTTGTTTTGAAGATGGCGGATGTTTAGCACTTAAACCGGGCCAACAGCAAGCCTGTTGCCTATCCAAAAATTATGGTTGACTCTTCACCATGAGATTACTGATTTTGCCAATATTAAAAACTTTAACCCAAGCTACAGAGGTTTCTCAAATGAAGAATTTAACACAAATATTTCGACAAGAAAATCGACAAGCCTTGAAAAAAACGGCTATCAACGTAAGCGGGGACAGTGTGAACAGGCAATGTCATGCGGAGTGCAGGCTTTGTTTTCGAACAAGCAAAGCTTGCATTACTGCTTTGCCCCGTCTTAAGTTGGTAGCCAAAAAAACTTACTCGAGAAAGACTTTTTCGCATAATAAGACCACCATAACAGCACTTAAAAATCATTGGGCCGTGAGATTATTACATTGGGGAACAGTCATGGCAATCTTGGTCGGCGTTGGGAGCATAATCCTTCGTGAGACTGTGGAAGAATACAGTTATCAAACCAAGTTGTTGGAATTACATCGCCAAATGGGTGTGCTCGTATTACTGTTTGTTGCAATACGATTGCAAGTAAACTATTTAATTGATAAGCCTAAACACAAACCGTTGCCTTTATTTTTGCGTTTATGCGGTGGCGTTTGTCATACGATCCTTTATTCGCTGATGATTACACTGCCTTTACTGGGCATTGGGGTTACTAATGCACATAATGTTAAAGTGAGTTTTTTGGGATTGGGCAAATTGCCAAGTTTGGTGTCCGCTGATTCTGAATTGGCTAATACGTTAACCAACTATCACTCCTTGGAATCTTGGGTTTTACTGGGAGCTGTGGTGCTGCACATTAGTTCGGCTCTTATACATCATTATGTTTTTAAAGATGAAGTCTTATCCGCAATGCTTTTTGACAAAAAAGACCTTAATTTTCCTTCTATGGGTAACGGTAACGGTGCCCGCAATAATCTAAAGGGTGGCTTTTGGGAGCGTGTAACAAATAAGATCGCTCAAAGACATCTTGTTCGCCTTTTTGGAAAAGGGGCGTAGACGGTTTTTAAAATGAATACGCCGGTTTTAAAGAGGGAAGTTGCTGGCAATAACGAGATTATTTTTATGCCTGGGTCTGACAGATAAATAAACATAAACAGTAAAACAGACTTGAAAATATACATAAAGCAATAGGATGCCCTTGACTGTTAAGGGCTTTAAAGCGAATTTCTCACAAATTTAATTAGCTAAGAGGTTACAAAAATGATGCATAAGAAATTGAACGGACTGGCGGCATTATTAATGAGTTGCGCTTTGTTGCCGGCGGCGAATGCCAAAGAAGCGCATGCGCCCAAATATCCAAACACAGCTGAACAGAGCGCTCCGGCTACGACAGAAACGACCGACAAAAAAAAGGTCAGCTATGGTGTCGGCGTTGATATCGGCAGAAACTTCAAACGCTTGGGGCTGGATTTGGATTTGGACGTGTTGACCAAAGGCCTCAAAGATGCCAATGTCGGCAAAAAGCTCGATCTCTCAGAGGACGAATTGCGCACGATCATGAGCAACTATCAAAATGAGCTTAAGCAAAAGCAGATCATTGCCTTGAAAACGATAGGCGATGCCAATCAAAAAGCGGGTGAGGCTTTTCTGGCCGAGAATGCCAAAAAGGAAGGTGTGGTGACTTTACCGAGTGGCTTGCAGTACAAGGTTCTTACCAAAGGTGAGGGTAATGTACCCAAAGCAGAAGATACCGTGTCATGTAATTACCGGGGTACGCTACTTGACGGAACTGTGTTCGATAGCTCTTACCAGACGGGTAAGCCCGCATTATTTATGGTGGGTGGCGTTATTCCCGGCTGGCAGGAAGCGCTAAAACTGATGCCGGTAGGTTCTAAATGGCAGATTTTTATCCCGCCGCAACTTGCTTATGCTCAGAGGGGTGCCGGTCGTGATATAGGGCCGAATGCCACCTTATCTTTTGAGGTGGAGCTAGTCGGTATTCAGACAGGCGAAGCAAAACCAACTACACTTTAAATCAGGTTGACAGTCTGATTGTAACTATTCAGTCCCCCTCTTTGAAAAAGAGGGGTTAGGGGAGATTTTATTAGATAAATCCCCCTCGATCCCCCTTTTTCAAAGGGGGAGAGCATAGCGAGGAGGCTTGAATACTTACGTCTGGTTTATTAATTTTATTGGGAAATTTACATAATGCCAAAAGCTGCTTTTTCTCCAGGTACTCGTAGGGAACCTTCATGGTTGTTGTCAAGCCGCTGGCTAGTCTGTTTAGGGTTGGCTACCTTGGCGTTAATGGCGAGTGCCGAACAGTCGGTTACCGGTAGCGAGGAAGTGGAGCTGGGTAAACGAATTTATATGGAAGGTATTTTACCGTCCGGTGCACCGTTGATTGGTAAGCGTCTGAACGCCGTCGATGTTGAGGGGACTTCTGCCGCCTGTGAGACCTGTCATCGACGTAGCGGTATGGGAAGTCTGGAAGGTAATATTGTAGTGCCACCTATTGCCGGCCGATTTTTGTTTGCTACGGAGGATAATCGCCCTCTTGCCTTGGTTGATCCGCGTGCGGCCAAAAACATAACCAGAGCACATGCACCTTATACAGAAGCGTCTTTGGGCAAGTCACTCCGCGAGGGCGTTAATGTCAATGGAACCCCGTTGAGTCCTTTGATGCCAAAATACGCGTTAAGTGATGTGGAGATTAAGGCGGTAACGGCTTATTTGCGGCAACTATCCGCCGAGCTGTCGCCCGGTGTCGGTGCTGATACCCTGCATTTTGCGACTATCGTTACGCCAGGCG
>JBAXTQ010000290.1:0-4209 GCA_037130115.1 Methylococcaceae bacterium | reverse complement strand
TTTACGCCTGTTGCTAATGCAGATTGTATCAATCTTGTCAATGCGTAAGTCCTATCTTCTTAAAAATAGTCGGCTTCATAACGACTTTTTTTGGGAGGAAAAATTAGATTGCCGGCAGTCTATTTTCCTTGAGTTTTCTTGACAAAAAACGTAAATTTCAAGGTTTTTATGATCTCATCACCAAAACAGCCCGCAGATCAAAATCAAGATATAAACCTGCGAACGTTGCTACGTGATGCAACGCATCCCCATCATGTTCAGCTTAATCGGCATCTTTTGCTGGCGGGACTGCTACAGCCCAATTATCCGTTAAACCATTACCACACCTTACTGGGCACTTATTATCAGCTTTACGCGCTATTGGAAGCGCGTATTAACGCGTTTCTTAAAGGCCATCCCGAGGTTTTTGCTTATGACGAACGCTGCAAATTACCCTGGTTAATTAACGATTTGGCTTTCTTTAAAATTGATCTTCTGACACTGCCGCCTTTATCACCAGCGGCGACTGATTTTTTAAGCATAGAGACGGTCGGGCAACTGGTCGGAGTGTTGTATGTTGTAGAAGGTTCTACACTGGGTGGGCAGATGATCTCTCAACTGTTGACTAAAAACCTCGGCTTCACGCGAGACACAGGCTGCTGTTTTTTTACCGGCTATGGCGAAAATACTATGCCCTTTTGGCAACGTTTTATTGCTTTTTCCGATACATTGACTGGCGACAAGCGCCAATGCCAAGCTGCCGTGGAGGCCGCCTGCCAAACCTTTCAATTATTCAATCAGGTACTTGATGACGCGGCGTATCAAGACCACATAACGGTAGCGTAAACCATGAGCGATTTAATCAAACAAGGCTTGGAGCAAGCTTTGCAAGTGTGTGCTGCCGAGCCTATTCACCAAATTAATAATATTCAGCCGCACGGTGCGGCACTGGTTTTAAGTGCCGACAGCCTGCGCACGGTACTTCAGGCCAGTGCCAATATAGACCGTTTCATGGATTTACCGGCCGGCGGGGTGCTTGGCAAGTCGCTGGTTGAGGTGATGGGGGAAGCTTCGGCGCTTCAGGTTGAGCAGTTGTTTCAAAACGCTCAGGCACATAAAACGGCTACCGGATTGGTCAGTGCCAGCCATCAGCAAATGTTGGTAGAGCTTGACGCTTATCTATACAGTGCCAACGAGTTTTGGGTGTTGGAACTCTGTCAGGACAGCGGCTTGCCCAAACGGGAGCAGCTGGGTGAACTGCTCATGCGTATGCAGGATTCACTGCTGGCTATCGAAACGGATACCACTCACTACTTTGAACAAGTCGCCCGCTTGGTACATAAGCTGACCGGCTATGACAGCGTTATGGTCTATCGCTTTGAAGCTAATTGGGACGGCGAGGTTATTGCACAAAGTCGCGTTGAAGCGGCCACCTCGTATCTGGGGATGCGGTTTCCTGCCAGTGATATTCCGGCACAGGCGCGGGAGCTCTACACCAAAAACCGGATACGTGTTCTTACTGATGTGGGTGCCAAGGCAGTGCCAATAATGCCGCTACTCAATCCGGTTACGCAACAACCGCTTGATATGACTTATTCGGCGCTGCGCAGCCTGTCTCCAGTCCATCTGGAATACTTGGGCAACATGGGGGTTCAGGCTTCCATGTCCATTTCGCTGCTGCAAAATGGACAGCTATGGGGTTTGATTGCTTGCCATCATTTAACGCCAAAGCGGGTTTCATTCGCAACACGGGAGGCGGCCGTGTTTATCTCCCGCATGATATCAACAGAAATAACAACGATTGAAACCACGAAAGAGCGTGTACTGCTGGACAAGATGGTACGCATCAAAACGAAACTGCTTAAAGCCATTGTCATCCATTCAGAAGCCACAGTTCTGAGTGGTTTAAGCGCTGATCTGCTGGGTATAGTAGACGCTTCGGGGTTAATTGTTGTCGTTGAAGGCAATCGCTATGTACAGGGGCAAGTGCCCGAACCTGCTGCCGTTGACGCGCTTTTGGGCTGGTTGGGCAAGCAGTCAATAACCGATGTTTTCAGCTGTGACCATCTGGCCGAACAGTTCGCACCTGCCCGTGCCTATCCGGAAATAGTGTCGGGCGTTATAGCCACTTTATTTTCAGGTTATATGCGCAATTGCGTGGTGTGGTTGCGTAAAGAGAAGCTGCGTACCGTGAAATGGGCCGGCAGTTACGAGCAAGGCCTTGTGCAAACCCCGGCGGGTGATTTTCGTCTGAGTCCCCGAAATTCTTTTGAAAGCTGGTCAGAATTATGGCGTGGTCGCAGTGCGCCCTGGTCTTTGTTCGAGATCAACATCGTCAAGTCCTTTGGACAAAGCTTGTCGGAAGGTTTGGCACAAAAATATCACGCCCGTCTGGCAGAAAATGAACGGGTAGAACTCTTGGGGCGCTTACAGAAAATCGCCAGTCGGTTGCCCGGGGTTGTTTACCAGTTTCGCTTGAATCCTGATGGGCGTCCCAGTTTTCCTTACGTCAGTGAAGGCATTCGAGATATATACCGGCTTAGCCCGGAAGAACTACGTGAGGATGCGTCCAAAGTATTTACCCTGCTTTACCCCGAGGACATTAATGATGTGTGGAATTCTATCAAACTATCAGCACAAAATTTAACCCCGTGGCAACAGGAATATCGGGTACAGTTTGACGATGGAACGATTAACTGGCGGTTGGGTAATGCGATACCGGAGCAGGAAGCAGACGGGAGTGTACTCTGGCACGGCTTCACCGCTGACATCAGTGAGCGCAAACAGGCAGAAGACCAACTTAGACTGAGTAATGTCGCCCTGAAAGAAATAAGCCAGGGCGTGCTTATTACTCGTGCCGACCAGAGCATACTCTGGGTTAATGAGGCTTTTGAATCGATCACCGGTTATAGTCAGGCAGAAATTTTGGAGCAAAATTGCCGTTTTATCCAGGGACCGCTCACCGATCCAAAAACGGTGATTGAGATACGTGAGGCGCTAAAAAATCTCACCGCATTCTCGGGTGAAATACTCAATTACCGCAAAGACGGCACACTTTTTTGGAACGAATTGACGATTTCGCCGGTGCTCGATGGACAAGGCCGGTTGGTCAACTTTATTAGCACAACACGAGACATTAGCGAGCGTAAACTCCAGGAGCAGAAAGACCGGGAGCATTTAAACCAACTGGCTCATGTTACCCGTCTTGGGCTAATGGGCGAAATGGCGTCCGGCATCGCCCATGAAGTTAACCAACCCTTAACGGCCATTGCTACCTATGCGCAAGTCAGTTTAAATCTGATGAAAGCTGATTGTCCGGATTTTGCGAAGCTTGCTGATGTTGCCTGTAAAACCCAACAACAGGCGTTAAGGGCAGGGGAGATCATTCGTCGCATGCGGGATTTTGTTAAGTCCAATACCAGGCAGGTTTCGGCGGCTGATCTTAACGGGTTGATTCAGGAGGCAGCCAATCTGTGTCGGCCTGAGCTAAATCTGGACAATATAGAGTTAACGCTTCAATTACAAGGCTCTCTTCCCTATGTTAATGTTGATACCATTCAAATTGAACAGGTCATTATAAACCTGATCCGAAACAGCGCCGATGCCTTGGCAAGTTGTTTTGAAAACCGGCACCGCGAAATATCCGTTCATAGCCTGTTAACGCTTAACGGGGGCGTCGAGGTCAGCATAAAAGACAATGGCCCCGGCATTCCTGAAGACCTGCAACAGCAAATATTAATGCCTTTTTACACCACCAAAGCAGAAGGCATGGGCATGGGATTGTCTATTTGTAACTCAATTATCGAAGCCCATCAGGGTAAATTAAATTTTAATAGCCAAGCAGGAAAGGGTACCAGCTTTTATTTTACCTTGCCAATAAGCGGAATAAATAATTAGGAGGCATAAAAGATAACTTTCCGAGAGCGCCGAGCCCCAGCTCGGCACGGGACAATCAGGGCGATTACGCCGAGCTGGGGCTCAGCGTTCCCGGAATGACGGCTCTACGACTTGTGTTGCTTGGCAAAACGCATGAAACATGCTTTTAAATGCCGATAACCTATTGTAATTTAATTAAATTTATTATCAGTGGGCTGCTCTTTAGAGGACTTGCAATTTAAAAGTCAGACTGTTTTTAACGAACGCCCATTTATCGGCTGCTTGTTAAGCATCAGTTTAAAGCAATAAGGAAACATCCCGTTGGGATGAAGCCAAAGATTGGGAAGGGGTCTG
>JBAXTQ010000029.1:0-25992 GCA_037130115.1 Methylococcaceae bacterium | reverse complement strand
CACAGTGGGAGCGACGCCCACGTCGCGACTGTCTTTTGTGTTGAAACCAGTAGTAATAAAAGGAATTATTAATTAAAAGTCGAAAATCAGTTAAATATCATTGATAATACTTGGTTATTTTAACCACGGCGTAGGATTAAACCCTGTTTTGAAGCTGGAAAAAATCAAACTTTCGGGTTTTAAATCCTTTGTTGATCCCACTGTCATTCCCATTAGCGGAAATTTGACAGCGATTGTCGGCCCCAATGGCTGCGGAAAATCCAATATTATTGATGCCGTGCGTTGGGTCATGGGCGAAAGTTCTGCCAAGCATTTGCGCGGCGGCAATATGGCGGATGTGATCTTTAATGGTTCATCCGGACGCAAACCGGTCAGTACCGCATCGGTCGAGCTGGTTTTTGATAATTCCGAAGGCAAGTTGGGCGGCGAATACGCGCAATACAACTCTATTGCCATCAAACGACAAATTAGCCGTGACGGTCAATCCCTGTTTTTACTGAATGGCTCGCGTTGCCGCCGCAAAGATATTACCGACCTGTTTTTGGGTACGGGCTTGGGCTCAAGAAGTTATGCCATTATTGAGCAGGGCACCATCTCGCGGATGGTTGAAGCGAAGCCCGATGAGTTACGGGTACATATCGAAGAAGCGGCCGGTATTTCCAAATATAAAGAACGGCGCAGTGAAACAGAAACCCGTATGAAACATACGCGGGAAAATCTGGAGCGGCTTGATGACTTGCGCGAAGAGGTTGACAAGCAACTTAAGCATTTGCAAAAACAGGCCGAAAAAGCCGAAAAATATACCGAGCTAAAAAAGCAGGAACGCCAGTTTAGATTGGAGTTGTTGGCGATGCGCTGGAACACTTACCAGCAAGCAGGCCAACAGTTGGAAACCAAACTGCATGAGGTGGCGGCCGAGCATAACCGTCTGTTTGTGGCGGTACGGGATACGGATAACGCGCTTGAAGCCAAGCGTACTGAACATAAAGCCCAGCAACAGCACTTAAATAAAGCGCAGGCGGATTATTACACGCTGGTTGCGGAAGTGAGCGGTCTTCAGCAAGCCATCAAGCATCATGAAGCCAGTCATGAAGAAACCCTGGTTGAAATCAAGCGTACCCGGCTACAGGCAGAACAATCTTTAAGCCAGCTTGAGTCAGATTTGCAAACCTTGGACGAAGTTAAACAAGCCTTGCTTGAGGCTGAAGAAAGCTGGATTATTGCCCAGGAAAGGCAAGAAGATATTTTGGAACAACAACAAGATACCCAACAGCAAAGACGTTCCTGGCAGGCGCAGTGGGAAGCGTATCGGACAAAAAGTTCGGAATACAAGGAACAGGCCGAAGTGCATCGGGTAAAAGCGCTGCAATTGGAAAATCAAAATCGCCAGTTGCAAAGTCGTCTGGATAAATTAAACCACGAGCGTGACGAGCTGTCTTCCAGTCAGTTACAAAGTGATCTTGAAACGCTGGATGCCGATATTGAAATTATCAGCTTTCAGCGCGATGATCATCAGGCTCAACTGGAAAAATTGCATCATCAAATACGTGAGCAGCGCCAGCAGGTCAAACAGTTTCACGATACCTTGCATACCGGCCGTTCGGAAAGTCATAGCATTAAAGGTAAAATAACGTCGCTGGAATTATTGCAGCAACATGCGATGGGTAAAGATAATAAAAACTTGGGGTCTTGGCTGGCGTCGATGAATCTGGCTGAAAACCAACGTCTGGCAGAATTTTTGGAAGTGTCGACTGGTTGGGATACGGCAGTTGAAACCGTTTTGGGCAGTTATCTGGAAGCGATTTGTGTGAGTAGTGCCGAGCCGGTTATTCCGGGTTTGAGTGGGTTGACTAACGAATCACTCACGCTGTTTGAGACCAAAGCAGCGGCAACTTTTGCCAACAGTGAGCCAACGGTCAGGCCGACATTACTGGATAAAGTCAATTCACCTTGGGATTTAAGTGCGTTATTATCAGGCGTTTATTGCGCGGATGATAACGAGACCGCGAGAGTTTTAGCGGTTAATGCCGGCCCTCATGAGTCTGTTATTACGCCTGATGGCACTTGGTTTGGACAAAATTGGTTAAAAATAACCCATACCAAGGACAGTAAAGTGGGCGTTTTGCAACGTGAGAAAGAATTGCGTTTGTTAAAACATCGCCAGGAAGTCTTACTGGTTGACATTAATACCGGCGAAGAGCAGTTGGCAACGACCGAAGGCGAGTTAAAAGACGCGGAAGTTTTACGCGAGTCTATTCAACAACAAGACAATAAACTGGGATCGGAATTATCGCTAAAGAGTGCGGAATTTAGTGCTTATTCTACGCGCTGGGAACATCAGCAACGTCGCTTGGAGCAGATTGCCAACGATCTGGAAGAGATTATTCGCGAACGCTCTGAAAATGCCGAGATTATTGCCGAGTCCGGATTATTGCAGGAAGAAGCGGAAGACGTTTTGGCACAGCAAGAACAAAATAAACTGGATCTGGAAACGGCCAATCAGTTGTTACAGACCCGGCAGGATAATACCGAACGTGCCGTTAATGAAGCAAGGCAGCAGGTTTACAGTAGCAAGGCGCAAATTGATGCGCTACGCGCTTTAGAAGCTTCAACCAGCAAACAGATTGAGCGTCTGCAAAGCCAGCATCAACACGCGCTGGACTGGATGGCTAATCTTGAGCAAAAACTGCAACAAACACTTTCCCCGTTGGATGAGGAAAAACAGCAGTTGATGCAACAAACACTTAACAAGGATGAGCTGGAAGTCAGCCTAAAAAAACAACGCGTGTTGCAAGACACCATTGAAAGCGAGATAACGCAGTTGTCTGAAGAACATACCCGCGTGCAAAGGGCATTGGACAAACAAAAAGAAGCACTGGATACTATCCGCTTTGAGTTGCAGGAAATTAAAGTCAGGCAGCAAACCCTCAACGAACAACTTAAAGAAATCGATGCGAATGCTGAGGACATTTTAAAAACCCTGCCCGATCAGGCGGAAGAACCGAGTTGGAAAAGAAAAGTGGATGATTTATCGACTCAAATTGACCGTTTGGGTACTATTAACCTGACGGCCATTGAAGAATACAAGTCGCAATCCGAGCGCATGAACTTTCTTAACGAGCAACATGCCGACCTGATTGACGCTTTACAGATGCTGGATCAGGCCATTAGTAAAATTGATAAAGAAAGTAGGCTGCGTTTTAAGGAAACATTCGATAAAATAAACACCGGTTTGCAGGAAAAGTTTCCAAAACTTTTTGGCGGTGGGCAAGCTTATTTGGAATTAACCGAGCAAGACTTGCTGGAATCGGGTGTTAATATTATTGCCAGACCGCCCGGCAAACGAAACAGCTCCATTCATTTGTTGTCGGGTGGAGAAAAAGCATTAACAGCGGTAGCGCTGGTGTTTTCAATTTTTGAACTCAATCCGGCGCCTTTTTGCCTGTTGGATGAGGTTGATGCGCCTCTGGATGACGCAAATGTCGGACGGTTTTCAAAAATGGTAGAAGAGATGTCGGCATCTGTACAGTTTTTGTATATTTCTCATAATAAGGTCACTATGGAAATCGCAAAACAGTTGGCAGGTGTTACGATGAAAGAACCGGGCGTGTCCCGGATGGTCGCAGTTGATATTGAAGAAGCAGTGAGTCTGGCGGAAATCTAATGGATAAAGAACTACTAAGAATTGTAATTATCGCAACCGGTCTAATGATTACCATAGGCATGTTGACATGGAGTTATTTAAGAAACAAAAAATCACAGGAAGGTATGGATTTTTTAGATGATCCTGATGATCATGTCGTCAAAAAACCGCGTTATACCCCGTCAATGGACGATGAGAAAATAACGGGTGAGTCGACAGAAACTACTGTGGGTCATCATTATTTTGATCCTGAAGATGCGGCTTATGAACCTGAAGAAGATGATGATCTTGAACCGCCACCGCGCGTTCCGGTTCCTTCGATTATCCAGTTTAGTCTTGTCGCCAAGACCGAGGAAGGCTTTAACGGCATTGATTTAATTAATGCTTTTGGTATTGTCGGACTGGAATATGGCAGTTTGAAAATATATGAACGACTGGACGGTAATCGATTGGTTGATTACGGGGTTGCCTGTATGGTTGAACCCGGCACTTTTCCTGATAACGATCTGGAGTCATTTTATTGTCCGGGGCTGGTGTTTTTTATGCAGCCCGGTGCGTTGGATGATGCGCAAGCCGTTTTTGATGATTACATAGAAACCATTCAAATATTGGCGGTAGAACTGGATGGTGTTATTCGGGATCATCAAAGACAAACCCTAACCGATGCCACGATTCAGTCACTTCGGCAGAGTTTGTAAAGGGTTTGTAAAACGTAATAGCACACGGATGACACCGATAAAACGGATGTAGACGAATTTTATATATCCTCATCATGCGTCAATAAGGTAATCAGAAAATAACCCCCAGAATCAGCCTGGTTCCCACGCTCCGGCGTGGGAATTCATCTGGCAACGCTCCAGCGTTGCGTGACGCGGGAGCGTCACTGCCCACAGTTAAGATTTTTTGTAAAATTGTGGGAGTGGCTTTAGCCACGATGATCGTGGCTAAAGCCACTCCCACTGCATACTACATTCCGGGCACGATTCCTACGACGCTGTGTACAAAGCGTGTGGAGGCTATAAAGTAGAAGATTATTTATTGCGATCGGCCAAAGTCCGGAGTACAAACCTAGGTTTGCACTCCAAATTGGGGGCTTATTTATTGCGAGTTGCCTAACTTGACAGCTTGAACTGTTCCAAGAATCGGTCAGCCCAATAATAAATAAGTCGCTGTATCCTTTGATCGGGACAGCGGTTTTTTTACGGGTAATTTTGTTTATATTCCATAAGCAGGGCACACTTTGAATACCAATTACAAGCAACTTGTTGCCAAAATAAATCAATGGGATCATGAGTATTATGTTCTCGATAATCCGTCTGTTGCTGATGCTGAATACGACCAGGTATTTAGAGAGCTGCTGGAGATGGAGGCCAATAATCCCGAATTAACCACGCCCGAATCCCCCTCGCAACGCGTTGGTGCAAAACCAATTGATGAATTCCGCAAGATAGAACATACCGTAAAAATGCTTTCTTTGGCCAATGCTTTTAGTCTTGAAGAAACGTTTGGTTTTTTTGAAAAAGCGGCCAAAGAGTTGGAGCTAAGCCCCGCCTCTCTTGAGCTTTTTAGCGAACCCAAACTGGATGGTTTGGCGATATCCATTCATTATGAGAAAGGACTATTAAGCTATGCCGCTACGCGCGGTGATGGTCAGGTGGGTGAGGATGTCACTCACACGATAAGAACTGTCAAATCGGTACCCCTTAAACTGGCAACGTCTAATCCGCCCGAAAAACTGGATGTGCGCGGTGAAGTATTTATGCCCAAGGCCGCTTTTGAGAAAATCAATCAACAGGCTGTTCAAAATGACAGCAAAGTATTTGTTAATCCCAGAAATGCCGCAGCCGGAACCATTCGGCAAATGAACCCTAAAATTGCCGCTGAACGCGATTTGCAATTTATTCCTTACGGATTGGGCGAGTACGAAGGCGAACAACAATTTACCCGACATTCTGAAATTCTTGCCTATTTGCACAGTTTGGGTTTTAGAAAAAATCCGCATTGTTATGCTTTTTTAGGCAGTTTTGAGGCGTTTGAAGAAAATTATCAGGTCATGGAGCAGACTCGGGAAAAACTACCGATGCAAATTGACGGCATCGTTTATAAAGTAGACTCCCTTGAATTGCAAACGGCATTAGGATTTATTGCCCGCTCCCCAAAATGGGCGGTTGCCAGAAAATTTCCCGCAGAAAATGTCGTGACCCAACTCTTGTCGGTAGATTTTCAGGTAGGTCGCACCGGTGTTTTAACGCCCGTCGCCCGATTGGAGCCAGTTTTTGTGGGCGGCGTCACGGTCAGCAATGCAACGCTGCATAACATGGATGAAATTGAACGCCTGGGGCTTTGTATCGGTGATAGTATCGAAATTCAACGCGCTGGCGATGTCATTCCCAAAGTCGTTAAAGTGGTCGCAACCGGCACTCACAGAGCACCGATTGCGATGCCGGTGCGCTGTCCGGTTTGTGATGCTGCCGTAGAAAGAACAGAAGGGCAAGCCGCTTTTCGTTGTACCGGCGGCTTAACGTGCGCAGCCCAAGGTGCCGAACGCATAAAGCATTACGCCTCGCGCCGATTTATGAATATCATCAATCTGGGCACCAAGCTGATTGAATTGCTGTATAGCAAAGGCAGCCTTAATACCATTGCCGATATTTATAGCCTAAAACTCAGCGACATTGCCGACCTGGAAGGGCAAGGCGAAAAAAGCGCCCGGAATGTGCTGGCTTCCATTGAAGCCTCAAAATCAACAAAACTGGGTACTTTCCTGGGTGCGTTGGGCATTCATGAAGTCGGTGAAGAAGGTGCAAAAAGCATCGCCAAGTATTTTAAAAATCTGGAGGCCATTGCTCATGCCTCTTTTGAAGAACTGATGCAAGTGCCAGACATTGGCCCGGTCATGGCGACTAACGTCGTCAATTTTTTTAAGGACGAAAAAAATCAGGCGATTATTGCAAAAATTATTGAGGCAGGGGTTAACTGGGAAAATGAAGCGAATGAACCTGTCAAACAACAACGCCTTGCCGGACAAACTTGGGTGTTAACCGGCACCCTGCAACAAATGCCACGTAACGAGGCCAAAGCGCTTCTGGAAAGTTTGGGAGCTAAAGTTGCAGGTTCGGTATCTAAAAAAACCACCTCTGTCGTTGCAGGCCAAGATGCCGGATCAAAACTTGCCAACGCCCAAGCTTTAGGTATTAAGGTGTTGGATGAGGCCGAATTTTTGGCAGAATTTAACCCGGCTGATTAGGCTTTCAACTGAAGACGAAGCCCCTACTTTTTTAGTTTGAGATAAATCTTCCCTAATCCAAGTTACTACGAGAGTGTATTCGGTTTTAGTTGGAACTGAACGCCAGCTCTCGGCCATTAAGAGTCATTCACGACCGTCCGCTTTACGGCCAGCAATTTTGCGACATGGAGCTCATCTGTCGGCCAATTCTTGCCGGTTAGGCAATCGAAAAATTAAACCTTTGAAGGACAGGTATAAACCAGATACCGGACGACTGAATGTTTTTGTGCGTCGTGACAGACATCACCGGTGGCTCCCATGACTCTCATGATGCGGTTGTAATTACCGTGCGGTTCGGCGCCCAATAGGGTGATAGCGTATTTATCTGTCGCGATTTGAATCATTTCCTCAACCATACGCAGGTCGGCTATCTCATTGCCAATGACGACGAGCTTTAGCTTCATGATGTTATAAACGATGGATAATCCGTATTGCCTTCTTCTCAAGCAGTTCGCAAATCAAAACTAACTGTTCAGAATCCTGTCCCGCGTGGTCTCAAGGACCTCCATCATCTTAGTTATCTCATAGATAAGGCAAAATAAAACGATCTTTTTCAGTCTGTTTTTTAGTATCACTCTTAATTTGTCGCATTGTCAGACGCGAAAAATAAGGGGCGCTATTAATATGGGTCGTTTCAATACTAATGCCTCTAGCAAAGCCGTCTTTCATTTTTTATATTTCTGTAATACGGTGTTTTGATAGTTTTTTGCGCTATCTTAACCATTGATCTGGCTTGGGTAAATGTGAAGGAAAAATGCATGGTCACTCTGGCCTGCTTTTTTGCTGTTTTTAGTAATCAACTCGCATATCCCTGACTTTTTATCGTTGGTCAATAAGTTCCAACATGATTTTGTGTGTATGCGTAGCATTCAATGTTGAAGTTACCCTCCTCCGATCCCGGGATTGCCGATCCTTTCGCCTGCGTTCAAGATCGGGAGCCCGAAGTGCAGCAGCTGGTTGGTTTCGGATTCGATATCCTGCAGACTTCTGAAACAATCAAACTAACCGTCATAAACATCGAGACGTACCGTTCCAACATCAAGGAAAAATTGGGCCTAAACACGACAATTGAAATGCCACGATTTGCAACTCTTTGGGTGGAAGACAATAGATGACTCGGTATGTTGGGAGGGGAACGCGGTTCATCTAGGTGGATCCCCTAGACGTAAATCAGGGTAATGCCTATGGGCAGTTCTTCCTTTTATGCTTATGCTAGCAACCGCTTTCCCATTTTTTTGAAAGGGAAACAGGAAAGCAGTCATCCAGACTGCGGATTAATGAGAGATGATGAAAAAGAGGAGAACATAGCCATGTCCGATAGCACCATCACCGATAACCAACGACGCCGTTTCATTAGAGTCAGCCTCATCGGCCTGACTCTTGCGCCCGCCGCAAATCTGCTGTTGAACCGAAGGGCAGAAGCACGCGGCAGCAGAGCGATAAAGGGTTTCTCAACCGAGGTACCCAACCTCCCGGAAAGCGACCCGCAGGCCACTGCACTCGCATATAAGGAGGATGCAGCCTCGGTGGATGTCACCAAGTACAAAAAAGTAGAAGGAGCATCTTGTCGGAATTGTCTGTTATACAGCGGTGCCGAAGGAGATAGCTGGGGACCCTGTGCGGTTTTTTCCTATCGGATAGATCCAAAATTGAACAGAAACTATGTTGTCAGCGCCAAAGGTTGGTGTCGATCCTGGGCATTGAGGAGTACCTAAATACAAGGGTTCCAGAGTGACAATGCTTCTTACTGCACGGCGGCTGATTCCGGAGGTGGTCGGATTCACCCTGTGGATATCTGCCGAACGGAGCGGACTGGCTCTGCCTTTGAGTGTCTTTGGCCTTGCAGGAGTAACCATTGTCGGTGGATGCGTGATCCGTGCGGGGCTTTATCTTGCAATACTCGTCCACGGGGCCGGTCATGCGCTTGCCTTCGCAGCGCTTATGCCGGGTATCGGACACGAAACCTTCCGGGAGCGAATGGTCGATTACCTTGCGTATCTTCCACTCAGGGGTCTTTGGCCTGGGCAGAAGATTTTTATCCCCGGATTTTCCCCTGAATCGGATGCACCGTCTCAGCTCGCGCCCGCCGACGGCTGGCCCACCCGCATCGCCGCCTTGACCGGCCCCTTGGTCAATGCATCGGCAGCCGTGGTTTTTTCCCATGCCATGCCGCCGGGTTTTATACTTGACCCTACAGGGGTTATGCTTGGCGTTCTAGCCGCCACCCAAGGGTTGTCGGCGTTTAGCTCTTGGAGCGACTTTAAGACTATCCTTACGGGAAGTACTCACCGGCTCTTTTGCGGAAACCTCGTTGTACTTGGCAAGATCAATGCCCAGTCTACAGAACGGTCCCACTTCGAACGCGAACGGCGAATGTGGTGGCAGATCGTCGTGCGGGGAAGCCAATCCGGGGGTCAATTTCTGTTGACAAAAAAGGGTTTTGTCGGTTGGAAGGGCCTGAACCCCAAACGCGCCAAACTTCCTCAAACCGTGGGTCGAGGCTTCTATTTCGCCAAGGTTTGGGCCAGGATTCGCGGAATCCGAATCTTGGATGGTATTTACCAAACCCAAAGCCATGTCCGGTTCGCGACCGGTGGTGCCTCGACCCAAAACACCAGCCAGCCGATGTCCTGGCGAGAAGCCCATTCGGTTGCGGTATGGGAAATTGAATGCGGTAAAATCACCCAAGCGCAACGGATCCAGCATCATCTCTTTTCCTTTAACGGTGACATTGATGGCTGGGTGCGCCGCAAGGGCGATCCCGCTCATCCTCTAAGGCTCTTCGACACGGCCTGGAGCGGCCCGGAACTCCAGCGCCTGCTCACGAAAATCCTTGGCACTTCGCCAGTTGGAAGCGGGCGCGACAGGTTGGTTCACACCGACACCATCCTCGGCGCCGGATTCCAGGAACTCCTCTTGACCCAAGGCCGATGGGACGCATCCTTCCGCATGGCCTATGCGCTGGTTGTGGCTGAAAAACCCGATGACCTGGATGTCGTCCTGCGCGACAAAACCGTGCGCGAATTTAATGCTGTCGCCGAGGTGGTGTGGAACCTCTGGCTGAACGAAAACGGTGTCACCGGCGCGGGTTGCAAGACTTTGGCGGATCTTTATGAAAAGGCATCCGAGAAACTGCCCGCATTGATTCTGGCGCTGGAGATCCAATCATTGTCGATGCGTGGCCTTAAAGACCAACTTGATCATGAAAAGCGTTCGGATCTGATCCGCACCTGTGTTGTAGGGTTTTTCCTCAACGATTTGCGTGAAGCCTGCCGATCCTTTGCGGAATACGCAAATGGCACCTATGGCTTGGTGATGCAGTCCTCCCTTTACCCCGGTGAGGTATCACTCGTCTCCTTTAAGCAGCCCATCTATATTGGTATGCACGTCTCAGCAGACCCGGAGGAAGATTATCTAGTAGTGGCTTCCGAAGCCGCTTCGGTGTTAGTGGCTGGCGAACCTGGATCAAGAGGATACCCCAAACGACCAGCCTATCTTTACTGGATGCGCGACGGCGAACAGGCGCATCTGCACCTGAACCCAGGCTCGGCGTGCTCCACCATCACGTTTCGTGACGGATTCGGGCCAGAAGCGCCTGAAACAGTACAGACACTTAATCCTGCCAACTTGGACAGATGGGCACGGCAGTCCGAGATGGAAGGAGGACGGGGCTGGGTCAGTTTGGACGACAACAATCCCTATTTCCACGAGGATCGGTCAAGTTCGGAGGCGGCTGACCCAGTACGGGAGGGTCTCGATCAAATTGCCGCCGTCTTCGACAGCATACAGAGAGACTGGGCCGTTCCCACTTCCTTCAATCGCCGCACTGCCGATGATTTCTGCAAATTCCTCCTGATCCAAGCCCGCCACACCGAAACGGACTCGCTTAAGGCCCAGGGGCCGTTCAAGAATGCACGACTTGACCTCTTAGTGCTGGGGGCTGGGGAAAGCTTGGTGTTGGGAGCAGCCTTTGTCGAAGACCTTCAACAGTTGTTCCCCAAGCTCCATCTTAAAGCGATGGATTCCAAGACCTTCGCAATCGACCCTGAAGGACTGCCGGTTGGCCCTGACACCCTGATTTTGGGGGTGAGCCATTCGGGGCAGTACTTCAATACCCTAGACGACGTGAAATTTCTACAGGCCGCACACCGGCTCGGTCGCGTCGGACCCGTTTTCGTTTTAACGGGCCAGAGGGCCACACTGATGGGACAGGCCGTCGATCAAAGCTTCAAGTCGGAGGCTCCCTTCGGTGAACGCATCTTTACCGATGGAGTCGGCTGGCGACTGGAAGAACCCCACGGTCTCACCACGACCGCAACCCATTTCACCCTCAGCCAACTTTTGCTACAACTGGCAGAGCGGGCGGCAGGCGAGCCGTCCAGTGACGACGGCAGATTGGGGGTCTCCGCCGACGACATCCAATTCCTGCGTTCGCGGCTAATGGAAACCCCTCGCCAAGCCGAGGAGCTCACCGGGCGCAACATCAAAGATTTCCGCCTGGAAAGTCCAGTGCATGCGGCTTTGCACCGTGAAGGTCGGTGGCTTTCGTGGTTCCTTCTGGAGCCGCTGATGGTGTCGGTGCTGAGCGCGATTCATTTGGGCGTGGTCTTTGCCTGGGGAACCAACCCCGTCGCCGCCTCAGTGGCAGCACTTCCTGAGGGTATGCGGAATGCGGTCTCCCCGGTTTTTTGGTCCTGTGCGACAGTTTACGGTCAGGCGGTGTATTTCTTCCTCATGGCCCCCATTGTCATTGCCTTGCTCCTGCGGGTGGTAATGCGGCGTCCGCTGACAGACAGGTTCACAGGTCGAAACCTTTACATAGCTGAACGCGGATGGGTGGCGTTTCTGGTGGAATCTTTTGTACGCCGGTTATTCGCGCTCGGGTACGGATTTTCTGGGTTCCAGGATCCAAAAGCCGGGGACCCGGCGGCCGGCTTTATCGATGAGGTAGCTCCAAGCATTACTCGTGGTGACATTTTAGTCAATGGTGTGTCGGCCGACCCCACCCTGCGAGCCACTGTGGGGATGGTGTCTACCCAATTGCGTGGCGCCCCCAGCTTGGGCCAGAGTGCCTATGCTATCGGCATCGGACAAGAGGAATCTGCTAAGGCAAAATTTCATAAGTTTGTATCGGTAGGGGGGGCAGCGGATTCTGCTACGGTCATCGGCAAGGCCGCACGGCGCATTGACGAATCCCGCATCGCATCCTTATATCGCTTGATCGGACATTATGTGATGTTTCACGCACTGACCTCCCGTGTGCAGCGCAAAGTCAACGCCATGCTGCCAATCATTAACACCGTCGGCATCCCGGTTTTTTCCTTGGTTTATATCCTGAGCCTGGGGCGCTGGTCCGTGTGGTTCCGGCCTTGGAATATTTCCGAAACCCAGAGTCGGGCAAACATCTTTACCACTTCGGTGGCCCCGCCCATTGATATTCGTCCGGATGAGTACAGGCCCTTGCTCTGGGATCTCCCGATGGACAACAACGACGCCTTTATTTTAGGTCACAATGTCGCGTCCTCATGTCCTTTGAACCCCATTGCCAATTGCCAGTGAACGATTGGTCAATCCTTGAAAACTGTTATTCAGAGAGAGCTTTGACCAATTGCATAATTAATGCCATAGCAGGCTTGCTAGCTTATTCCTTTCAGGAAAAGTGCCCCTCACTTAATATTAGTCTAGATGATATTCGTCCCTTGCTTTGCTGCGAGTGACGCTTATCCCGAACTCAGATTAAGGTTAATAAATCAGCCTTAGGTGATGTAATCTTATGTAGTGCCCGTGACAATTAGCCACTCGATCTGAGACTTTAGCGGAAAAGCTATTTTGGCCAGATTTTCCGCTCACAACGTTACACGAATAAACTATTTATATCAAATGACCAAAAAATCTGACTCAAAACGGCTTCCCCTCGCTACGGCCTCTATTCTCGGACAGTCTCCAGGTTGGCAAAGATCTAATCGCCCGCTTTAATCCATAAAGCAGCAAAGCGAATCAATTCTATTCCCGTCTTCAGCCCGAGTTTTTCTTTGATGTTGGCGCGATGTGCATCGATGGTTTTGATGCTTCTGTTGAGCTTTTCAGCGATCTGTCGTGTACCGAAACCAAATCCAATCAACCGTAAAACTTCGAACTCGCGATCTGTGAGGCAGGAGACGGGATCCGGGTTTCTCGAATCAGAAGCTCTGGAACGTACACGATCCAATATAACCCTATTCATTTCGTCACTCACATAAATACCGCCATCCAAGATTCGTCGGATAGCCGATTGTATGTTAATAGTTGCCTGGTGCTTCATGATGTAACCCCTTGCACCCAGTCGAAGCGAGCGTTCAGCGTATAGCGATTCTTCGTGCATGCTCATGACTAAAATAGAGAGTTGAGGATAATGAGCAGTGAGGGTGGTGATGAGACTTAATCCGGAAGTTCCTTGAAGAGAAATGTCGACGATGGCCAAATCATGTTTGCAACATCGATTTGCGGATAGCGCCTCTTCGGCGTTGCTGGCCTCGCAGCAAAGCAGAAGATCGGCTTGAAGGTTGAGAACTTGCGCTAAACCCTGGCGTACGATAGGGTGGTCGTCAACGATCAGAATCCTGGCTTCCCTTTTACCATCTTTATTTAGATTTGGCAATGTGTTAGATCTCATAGTTCATAGGGCCTGTAACAACGATTGACGTGCCGTCGCCGGGTATCTCACGGACTTCAATCGCCGCACCGATTAAGTCGGCCCGACTTCGCATACTGCGCAAACCGAGCGTTCCGTTTATTTTATTATTTTTACCAGAAAAACCTACGCCATTGTCTTCGATCGAAAGTCTATAGTGTTCGCCAACTCCCGAAAGCTTAATTTCGATTTGTTGGGCTTTACTATGCCGTAAAGCGTTGCACAGAGCTTCTTGCGCAATCCGATAAAGGTTTAACGCAATTATCTTATCAGTTACTTCCGCACTAGCTGTACATTGGACTATACACTTGATTTCGGAAGAACCTTGTACGTATTCTGCCAGATGATAAAGTGCGTTGGAAAGACCGCCGGTTTCCAGCGTGACCGGATAAAGCCCGTGTGATAGCGACCGAATCACCGACATCGCTTCCCCGAGTAAATGTTTAACTTGATAGACGATAGGAGCTTCCGGCACTAATTTCGCGCTTAATGTTTCGTGCAGTGAGGAAACCAAAAATGATATTCCCGTTAGTTGTTGGCCCAAGCCATCATGCAATTCCTGCCCGATCATTTTCTGACGTTCCTCACTGATCTGATTCATTTCCATTTGCAAGCGCCGCCGCTCTAGCAACGACGTATGAAGCTCCAGATTGGTTCGAATAAGTGCATTAGTCCGTTTCTGCACAAGTTCTTCCAAGTTCTCATTGGCACGCCTTAATCCAGCAAGTGCTTTTTCCCGTCCAGAGTTTACGGCTGCCAAGATGAGCCCTGTAACAGTCATCAGGTCGGCAAATAAGCACCAAATAATCAGGCTATGTATCGTCGAACCCACCGCGAACGGGCCAGTTCCCTGCACCGTGCCGTTAATGGCAAGAATGGATACAAACAGTGATACACTGGCGGCTCCAATAGACCCAAAGCGAAGTGCACTCCATATGACAAACGGAAATATGGATAAAGTGACTGGGAAATAACCTGGGCCGACAAATTTAGAGCTTCCGAATATTATTTGATTGATCACAGCCAAAGGGATGATCAAGATAATAGCTTCCAAGATTTTAGTGGGCGAAAATAAATGGGGAGTCGTACGCGTTATGCCGAATCCAATAAGAATAATCGGGCTGATCACAATTACGCCCATTCCATCTCCAAGCCACCATGTCAACCAAGTCGGACCAAAATCGGCGACAGATATCTCGCTCCCGACAAACAAACCCAGTGTTCCAAGTGAAGCACTCACTGTGGTGCTGACGAAAGCAGCGAGCAGAACCAACTGGAGAACATCGGATGCTTTGTCGAGTGCAATCGAAAAATCATTCTGACTTCTAAGTAAAGCGGCGCCGCATAAGGGTTCTAATGTATTACCTAGGCCAACAATGGCTAGGGTATGTATCGAGACACCAGAGCCGGCATTAGCGAGAAGGGCACCCAAGAAAATCCCAGGCCACAAATGATAGCCGCCTAACATGATGGCAGCTAGAGCAATTCCGCTGGGTGGCCATAGCAAGGTGACCGTATTGCCGATAATGGCATATTTGAGTCCAAGTTTAGCTGTTATTAAATACAAGACACAAACACATACGTTCCATAGAATATTTTGCCGTGTTTTCATATCATTGATCTTGAATTTTTTGTTGACAACGATTTCAACTAAGCTGCTATTCAGTCTTCAAATTCAAAATCTGTATAAATCAGCTTCGAATAATTACCAGCAAATGAAATCAAATTCGAACATGGACTTTTTGTCATTTGCCGTAAGAGGACTATTGCTTGCACGAAATACATAGTGGCAAGTAAACTATATATTCCCCGATAAATCAAAACTTTTACACTTTAATTTTAAACAGGATCATCAATTATTTCACAGTCCGCTTTTATAAATGACCGAGACTTACCTGATTTTAATCGAACAATCCATTTAGAATTATAATAATTAATAGCTCATTTCTGAAATTTTAAGTGAAGAACAATCTTTTTAACTTAACGTCAAAGCTCTGCCTGGAGTTTTAACCGCGCATCATTAATGTCCAACTGATCCGTCAGTTTTTTAATTTCATCTTGACTTCTAATCATCAAACTCAAGCGATGGGATTCGGTATCATATTCTTGCTTCAGATTAGTTACGAAACAGAGGCAAAATTATATTCACCTTCCGGTTGTGCCAGAAGTGCCATTTGTTTTGCTAAAATCGATTGTCTGCTTCCAGTTGGTATGCTGCCATTCGGAAATCCGGATTGTATGTCTGCAAGGGTCGTTTGCAACACATCACGACTGTCCGGTTTAAGGAGGCGTAAAATCATAGGCGACCGGCAGTTGTGGGTCGTAAGCTGGCGTTCAGATCCAACTAAAAATCAACACACTCTCGAAGTAGCTTGCCCTTAACCCCTCCTTTTCAAAGAGGGGGACTAAATAGTTACCGTTTAAGTTGTCAGACAGAAAAAGCGTGACCTACCGCTAAACAAAAACTTTCGGCATTTTTTCTCTGAGCTTTAAGAATCGTTCATAGCGTGTTTTGGAAATTTCTCCACTTTCCAATGCCATTAATACCGCACAACCTTTGTCTTTTAAATGCCGGCAATCATTAAACTGACATTTATCTATGAAGGGTTGAAACTCCCGGTAACCGTAAGCCAAGCGTTGTTCTGTCAAGCCTGCCAAGCCAAAAATGGCGACGCCGGGGCTGTCGATTAAATCACCGCCGTCATTTAAATGATACAGCGTTGCCGCTGTGGTGGTATGACGACCATGTTTGGTGGTTGCCGAGACGGTATTGGTTTTCAGATCTTTATCGGGAATGATGGCGTTGGTTAAGGACGATTTACCGACCCCTGATTGTCCTGCCAGCATACTGACCTGATCTTTTAAGGCGCTTTTTAATTCATCCATTCCCGATGCCGACCAGGCACTGACTCGGTAAAGCGGATAACCCAGATTGATATAATCCAGCAATTCTTTTTCTATAATGTCGGTTTGCGGAAGGTCGGTTTTATTAAGCACCAAGGCAGCATCGATATTATGATTTTCACAGACTGCCAGATATTGGTCTATCAATAAAAAATCGCAATGCGGTTCGACCGCAAAAACGACAAAAATAGTATCAATATTGGCCGCAACCGGTCGGGTTTTGCCATTTCTGGAGGGTCGCTCCAGTAACGAACGCCGGGGCAGTATTTCTTCAATACGACCCTGACCGGGTGAAGATAATGTCCATAATACCTTGTCGCCAACGGCGACTGTTTCCAGTCGCCGTAAGGTTTGGCACAGAATGATTTCCTGGTTATATTCAATCGCAATGCCTTGGCCCAAATGGGAAATAACCAAACCTTCCAGTAACTCAGCCATTATATTTTGCTTTCTAAATGGGCGATACGAATCGCTGCAGGCGGATGACTGTAATGAAAAGCCGAGTACAGTGGATCAGGTGTTAAGGTGTTGGCATTTTCTTCATAGAGCTTAACCAGTCCGCTAATCATTTTGGAGGCTTTGGCATTATTTGCGGCAAAGTCATCGGCTTCAAATTCAAATTGTCGTTGAAAATAAGCACTGATAGGCTGCATAAAAAAAGTAAAAGACGAGGAAACCATTAAAAATAATAATAAGGCGGCGGCATGTGAAGGTTGCTCTACACCCAAGCCGGTATAAAACCAGGATTCATTAATCAACCAGCCTAAAATAGCCAAGCTGATTAAGCTCATAATGGCGGTGGCAATCAGCATTTTGATCACGTGTTTACATTTAAAATGTCCCAACTCATGCGCCAGTACCGCTTCCAGTTCTTCGTCTTCAAGCGAGTTAACCAGGTTGTCAAAAAACACGATGCGTTTGTTGTTGCCCAGACCGGTAAAGTAAGCGTTACCGTGACCAGAGCGTTTGGAACCATCCATGATAAATATGCCTTGGCTGTTAAAGCCACAGCGCGTCAACAGTCCTTGAATACGGTCTTTTAATGAACCGTCTTCCATCGGGGTAAATTTATTAAACAAGGGCGCAATAACGGTAGGATAAAGCCAGCTCATCAACAAAGAAAAACTCATGATGATTGCCCATGCCCATAACCACCAAAGCGGCCCTACGTTGTCCATAATCCACAGGATTAAGGCCAATAAAGGCAGGCCAATGGCAGCGCCCAGTCCCAAGTGCATAAACTGGTCTTTGATAAATTGGTTAACAGTGCTTTTATTAAAGCCAAATTTCTCTTCAATGACAAAGGTTTGATAAATGCTGGTCGGGATTTCTATGACCGTCAATATCAGAAAAATACAGGCTGTTGCCGCAACGCCCGCGATTAAGGGCGAAGAGAAAAAAGTGGTCCAATAGTCAAAAGACGCATTGATACCGCCGCCCAGTGTCAATAAAAGCAATACGACAATGCCCAGTATGCCATCGATATTGCCCAATTTGACTTTTTCAAGCGTGTAATCGGCGGCTTTTTGGTGCGCAGCCAACGGCACTTTGTCTTTAAAGGCGTCAGGCACGGCAGCGCGATGAGCGGCGACATAATCAGCGTGTCGTTTAGCCAGCCAAAATTGTATCGAGGAAGAAATAATCAGCGCAATTAAGAAGATAATAGTAAAGGTATTCATAGGCCAAATGCATTAAGTTTAAGAGTTAGACGTACAGATTTGCCAATGCTACACTAACAGCCACCTTTAACACAATGGAATCAATCAATGGCGCAGGATTTACAGCACCTTATCTGGATAGATCTTGAAATGACGGGGCTTAACCCGGACAGTGATTTAATCATTGAAATTGCGACAGTAGTCACGGATAAAGATTTAACTATTGTTGCCAACGGCCCCGTTTTGGCCGTGCATCAGTCTGATGCAGCACTGGCGGCAATGGATGAATGGAACCAAAAGCATCATGGCCAATCCGGTTTAATTGAGCGCGTTAAGGCATCCACGATTAATGCGGCTGAAGCAGAGCGACTAACGCTTGAGTTTCTTAAAGAATGGGTGCCGGCCAATACTTCACCGATTTGTGGCAATAGTATTGGTCAAGACCGGCGCTTTTTGTACCGCTATATGCCCACGCTTGAGGCGTATTTTCATTATCGAAATATTGATGTGTCAACGCTTAAAGAACTGGCGGCAAGATGGGCACCGACTGTAAAAGACGGCTTTAATAAAGAATCCAAACATCAAGCCCTGGACGATATTATTGAATCCATTGAAGAACTGCGTTATTACCGGGAACACTTTATCAAGTTTTAACCATGAATCAAATAATAGCGATTGCATTAGGAGGAGCTTGTGGCGCAGTCGTGCGCTTTTTAGTCTCTACCGGTCTTTATCAATGGCTGGGTAGGGGCTTTCCTTATGGCACGTTGGTCGTCAACGTGGTGGGTTCATTTTTAATCGGTTTGCTCACCGAAGCCCTTATTTTGCAACGCATCGCTATTACCCTGGAATATAGGGCGGCCATATTGGTGGGTTTTATTGGCGCATTTACGACCTTTTCCACTTTTTCCCTGGAAACTATTTATCTGCTGGAGCAGGGTAGTTTAAACAAGGCGGCTTTAAATATAGTGGTCAGTGTGGTTGGCTGTTTATTGGCGGTCTGGGTGGGTTTGCTGTGCGGCAGAACGTTATTTTTGTATTCGGGCGGCCTGTTTCATTGGAGTGGTGGCGTTATTCCTTTCGCACTGTTGATAGTCAATGCCATCGGTGCTTTTTTAATTGGCATTATCGCGACTATCTTGTTACAAAAAGTAGCGCTTTCCATGGAATACCGCGCCGCTATTATGGTGATTATGGTCGGTACTTATTTAACGTTATCCGGTTTGTATTTAATTTTGTTTTTGATTGAGCATGGTTATTCATTTGAGTCCCATACCAATTTAATGCTGGGTACTTTTGTAGGTAACGGCTTAAGTTGTCTTTTTGTTATTTGGCTGGGTTTATTAGTGGGTAAGCAGATATGAGTACAAAAGAAGTGACTATCGCCAGAATTTATACCCTTGAAGGGCATGACCAGTTAAATCAGGCGTTGGATATTCTGCATGATGAAGAAAAAATCCAGGGGGTTACCATTATTCGGGGCATTGCCGGTTTTGGTAAAAATCGCGATGTACATACGTCTTCCCTGTTGACTTTGTCACTGGAATTACCCTTGATTATAGAGTTTTATGATGAGCCGGAAAAAGTGGAAAAAGCCATACACACGTTAACATCGCGGCTTGATCTCAAGCATATCGTTAGCTGGTCGGCAATGGCTTTTGTTGAAGATACCGATTGATTAGGAACGTGCATAAAATAACTTGACCACTTATATCCCCTCACCCCAACCCTCTCCCGGTGGGAGAGGGAGCAAGATGCCTCATACACATCAATTTAAAGATATTACAGACCACGAAGACACGAAGATTTTTCTTTGGTTTTTCTTCGTGATCTTCGTGTTCTTCGTGGTGAAATGTCTTAAGTTGATGTCTACGGGGAGAGAGCAAGATGCTGCGCTGCTATATATTTTTCTTTAGGCGTTTTGAATCCGGGTTCAATTCAACAGGTGATATGACCGATTGGTTCGCTATCCGGGGAGTTGTTTGATTGGTGTTCAGGGTCAGTGACAAGAACGGGTCAGCGACTTTTATTAAATCAGTCCCTGTAGGCAAGGTTATGTCAGTTAGCCGGGATAATGCGGTTTTTTGCTCATCCAGCATAAACAAGGTTCTTCTTTTCAAAGGCGCATGTGCGGTTGTTACCGATGCCGATTGATTAACAAATTGAGCGATACTGTCCAATCGTTGATGTAATTGCTCGGCGTTAGCCGCAGGCATAAGAAACGTGTAGGGGCCTTCAGTGGCTAGTTTGGGATCGAGATAGCCGGGATTAAGGCGACTGAATTGCTCATAACCCAGATTGGCCATTTCGGCTACTTCTTTAAATTCTTTTTCAGCCAGATAGTCAATGTCATGCTTGCGATCAATTTTGACTTTAACAAAATAGGGTTCGTTTCTAATCTGTGCAAACTTTAAGCCATGCGCATCAGGGTTGGCAAAGATGCTGGATAATGCCAGGAAACGGGGCACGTACTCTTGGGTTTCTTCAGGCAAGCGCAAAGACCAGTAATCAGTGTCAAACCCTTCAGCGACATTGCGACTAATCGCGTTATCCACGGTTCCCAGTCCACAATTATAGGCCGCCAAAGCAAGCAACCAGTCACCATTAAAATGCTGATTAAGAAATGACATATAACGCATGGCCGCCTGAGTGGAGGCCGTAATATCAAGCCGGTCATCATACTGCCCGTTTTGATGCAAATCAAAATCAAGTCCCGTACTGGGAATAAATTGCCAGAGTCCGGCGGCGCTTTTGGGCGATAGTGCAGTCGGCTGATAAGCACTTTCTACAATAGGCAACAAGGCCAGTTCGTAAGGCAATTTATGTTGGCTGAGACTTTCAACGATGTGATAAAGATAGGGGCGTGCACGATCAGTTACTTGATACAGATAACTACTGTGTTGAGCATACCAAACGACATGCTTATTAACCCGCTCATACTTAATCGTTTCTTTGGTGTCGTGCGGGATTAGCTTCGTTAAGCGTTGTTCGACAGGGTGTTGTGGGGTGTTTTCATGGTGCGGGATTAGCCTCGTCAAGCGTTGTTCGACAGGAGGTTGTGAAGTGTTTTCCGAGGTTTCTGCGTTATCAAAATATTTTGATTTAAGCGGTTTTTCCGGCTCCGAAGCAGAGTTTACCAGTAATTCAGAAGGAATTCTTAAGTCCAGTCGGTGCAGTCTTGGATTTAAGTCAATACGCGAACGGAGTCGTGTTTGAACGGCAGGATTTTCATTCAGGCTAGCGTTTTTTGAGGCAAGTGCCTGGCCAGGCAACGCTATCTTGTTGCCTGTTCTTGAAGAGAGAGCGGCATTAAGTTTAAGACGACCATAAGGTGTGTATTTATATTCTGCTGTCGTGGCGGTGGTCGGCAGCCTGAGTTTTTGCAAAGCCAGCATTCGTTCTGATTGAGCTTTTGCAGATAAAAGCGGTATAGCGTTGCTAACGGTAGCGGATGAATTAGCCTGATTAAGCGAGAGATCAATGCCTTTTTGAATAAGGGTGGGGGCAGATTGACTCGTGCCGTTTTCGAGGATTTGATTCGGCTGAGTGGTCACTTGGCTGGGTCGAGGTATTCTCATACCTAAACGAATGCGCTCCCAAACGTCTCCCGGATTTTTTACGTTATTTTGCTTAACAGAATGCAAGCGGGCGTTTTTATTTTTTACGCGTGAACGTGGTGCATGTCCGCTCAGGTGATTATTTTCAGCAGTGACTACAGAGGCCGCCATAATCTCCGCAGATGAGGTCAGCAATGATGAGCCAACCAGTAAATTTAATACAATAACTAATCGTCGCACGCGGTACCTATTTCTATATATATCCAGGGTATTTTAGTAATAATCCGGAATGTAATGGATGCTTATCATGCAAAAAAGCAGAAGCACTAATCAAATTTATCGAGTTTTGATCAATAACTATAGTTTTAAAAACTGCGAATTTTAGAATGATTTTGTCTTTATAATGTACCCTTTATCGTTAGTATTCGGTAATAAAAGTTTCATTCTCGTTATAGCTATTCAGTTAAACAGGCTATTTGTGTATTTGAAAGTAACCGAATTTAAGTCAGCGTATGCCGTTTTTTTGTCCATTTTTTGCACTTTAATCTGAAATAGATGTCCTATCGGTTCATGTTAATCCCTTAACAGTTACCCTGGCACCCTTAAAATAACGTATATCTGATTGTTTTTAAATTGTTTTTACTGTTATTTAACGCACTTATTGAAAAAACAGGTGGCCACTACACAAGAATAATAGATGTACTTTTACGTTAAATCTAGTGCTTTGATTATTTAACAACCCCCTGAAGTGATAAAATGATCAATTTAACGTATCAATAAAAAATTCAGCTCTACTCGTTGGACTGATGTTGCCACTGCCGAAATGACGGGGCCAACAGCAGGACAAAAAAAGAATAATCCTTTACCTTTAATACCTTATACCTATTTATGACAAAGATACCCACCGTCGGCTTTATTAGTTTGGGCTGCCCGAAAGCGCTAGTTGATAGCGAAAGAATTTTAACCCAGCTTCGTTCAGAGGGATATGACATATCACCGACTTACCAGAATGCTGATTTAGTGATTGTTAATACCTGCGGCTTTATCGATGCGGCGGTCGAGGAATCATTGGACAGTATCGGTGAAGCCCTGGCCAAAAACGGCAAGGTAATCGTTACCGGTTGCCTGGGTGCCAGGGAAGATGAAATCAGGGCGCGTCATCCCCAGGTTTTAAAAGTGACGGGTGCGCATGCCTTAAATGAGGTGGTGGCTTCGGTACACGAACATTTACCGCCTCGACATGATCCCTTTACCAGTCTTTTGCCGCCACAAGGGATAAAATTAACACCGAGTCATTATGCCTATTTAAAAATATCGGAAGGTTGCAACCATCGCTGCACATTTTGTATTATTCCGTCAATGCGTGGCGATTTGGTCAGCAGACCGGTTGATGATGTGTTGTGGGAAGCCGAACGTCTGGCGAAGGCAGGGGTAAAAGAGTTATTGGTCGTTTCCCAAGATACCAGTGCTTACGGGCTGGATTTAAAGTATCAAAGCCGTGACTGGAAAGGACGCTCTGTTAAAACCCGCTTTTATGATTTGGCCGAAGCACTGGGTGATTTGGGTATTTGGGTACGTATGCATTATGTTTATCCGTATCCTCATGTCGATGAAGTGATTCCATTAATGGCGGAAGGCAAGATATTGCCTTATCTGGATATTCCTTTTCAACATGCCAACAACCGTATTCTTAAATTAATGAAGCGTCCTGCGGCCACTCAAAATAATCTGGAACGCATTAAGGCGTGGCGGGAAATTTGTCCTGATATTACGCTACGGAGCACCTTTATTGTCGGCTTTCCGGGAGAAACGGAACAAGAGTTTGAGGAATTATTGCAATTTATGACGGAAGCACAACTTGATAGAGTGGGTTGTTTTGCTTATTCTCCGGTAAAAGGAGCGGTTGCCAATGATTTACCCGATTTAGTTCCTGAAGCAGTCAAACAAGAACGTTTGGCGCGTTTTATGGCGCATCAGGCCGAAATTAGTGCGGAGCGTTTACAGCAACGCATAGGCCGAATTGAAACGGTTCTGGTTGATGAGGTGGTAGAGGAGGGCGCTGTTGCCAGAAGCAAGGCCGATGCACCGGAAATTGACGGGCAGGTTTTTATTGATGGGGCGACCCACCTTAAAGTTGGTGATTTTGTTGAGGTTGAGCTTGAAGAAGCCGATGACTATGACTTGTGGGGGCGTTTGGTATAACGTTTTTGAGTATTAAGATAGCCTGATATAAACAAAAAACCCGGCGCTAACGCCGGGTTTTTTGGTATTGCAGTTTAGCTTACAGAGAGATTGAGCTTGAAACTTTTTGTTTTGATCCATCTGGATCGTCCATGCAGCCAGACAAACCAACAATAACTAATGCCAAAGCTAAAAGTGCTAAGATTTTTTTCATAAATATATCCTCCAAAGGGTTTTAAATTATTTTTATTGCGTGCCACTTAATAAAAAAGCACGGACAATTTATATCATGCCTAGAATGATGATGCAATAGTAAAAGTTGTTTAGATTCCTGTAAAATTTATAAGGAATTTATGTTTTCAGGTAAATCGAAGGAAATTAAATTGTCATTCCACTTTACCGTACCGATGGTAGTCCATGGCGCGGAGAAGTTTTGATGCAATTGATCATGAACCCAGTAACTAGGGGCATTAATCCGTTTAAGTTTTATATGAAACACCGTCTTATCGAGATCCAGGCCCATTTTATGACCCCAAAAAGCGGTCACCTTCATAATAAATTTTTGTAATCGCGTGTTGTTAATAGTGGGGGTAACCGCAATATTGGCCCACATGGAATGAACCCGACCCCAGTTGGGGGCAACCAGGCGCCCTTGTTCATTAACAAACGGTAACCAGCTTTCCCGGCCGTTTTGATCGGTGTAGGTAATCCCTAAAATACGGTCATAGCCGGCAAAATGATCGTGTAGGTAGAGCGCGTGCGGAGTAATGCCAAAAAAGGTCAGAGACACCATGATAAGCGCTTTACTGCCTTCAGCAATGGACGCGCTGACCGCGTTGTTGCTGGTGGGTATATGTAGCCGGTAAATAAGCCCGTAATGAACCGTACTGTTTAATTGTAAAATCAGTAAAGCAATGAGTATTTTTGCAAGCTTTCTGGAAAAAGCTTTGGGTTTTTGAGTTGCAAAACTTTCAAAAACTTGATGATATAAATTATTGTCGACCAGTTTGGGCGATACCAGACATTCAGTCGTGCAAGGAATGCGGATACGGGAGTCTGCAATAGCGCGGTATTTTGTTACTGCCAAGGTATAAATTCCGGGAAAACTTAAGGCAAGTCCTGCGGGATATAAATAACGCATTTTTTTCAGTATTTGAATATAGGTGTCCACGCCTGAATAAACGCGATTTGAGCTGTCCAGCGCATATAAATCTTGCAGCAGGGTTTCAGGACTTAGTGCCGTCATTGCCGGGTAGTTTGCGGCATGATCCTGGGCATTTTTAAAATCTATGCAATTAAACAGATCAAAATGATTAAGAATAAGAACCGTGCGATTACATAGCGGGCATTGTTTGTCAAAGAACACCGTCAGCGTGGGTTGTCTGGCTGACAGCATCGTACCGATGGCTCGCCACCAGCTAAAGGGCACCAGTAGTATATAAAATATCAGCATTCCCAAACCAAAAGGATAGATATTTAAAGACAGGGTGATACCCAGATGCAGACCTAAACCGACGATTAAATAAACGCTGCGCAAGTTGCGATTTGAAAAAAAGAATAAAAAAGTAAATTGAAAAACCAGTACGGTATAGCCAATGGTTTTTTGTAGTAGTTCGTTATTCAGCAACACTGACATGTCGATGGCTGAAACGTAATAAGGTTGTGTTGACGGTAACCAGGAACCCAGGCCATTACGCCAGTGTTCAGCAAACAGTTTATGGACTGCCGAGTCAAAATAGAGAAAGCCGAGGCAAACAAAAACGGGTAAGTAGTAAGCAAGGCTGGAAACGGTTGCTTTGAGATAGGACTGGTAAGGCGTAAAAGGCGTGCTGAGTTTGTATCTAAGTGTGTCTAAGGAAAAAGCACGGTCTCCGGGCATAAACAGCAGAAAAAACCCCGCTCCGATCATAAATGAATCAAACCCCCCATCAAAATCACGTTGCATGGTGGTGAAATTAACGAAGACAATCCAGAAAATATAATTACAGATAACGGCAAATTGATAGCGATAGCCAACAACGATAAAAGCGGCAATAACTCCCCAAAGGCACAAAAAAAACGGAATCATGGGGAATTCAACGTCCAGGTAGGGG
>JBAXTQ010000289.1:0-4279 GCA_037130115.1 Methylococcaceae bacterium | reverse complement strand
AGACGATGCAGTGGATTGCTTTTTAGATGTTTTTTATTTCATGCGTCGGGGCTGGGAAATCAGTCTGGCGGTGGCCGAAGATCTTGCCGCAGAGCGTCAAAAACAACAAAAATCTTGGCAACAACGTCTGGAACGTGCAAAAATCGATGCTGAACGAGCCAAGCGTCAATACAATGCGGTTGAACCTGAAAACCGGCTGGTCGCCAGGACACTTGAGCGGAACTGGGAGGAAGCCTTGGCAGCTGAGGCGCAACTTACCAGTAACTACGAGCAATTCCTGACTGAACAGTCCTCCGTGCTAACCAGCGAAGAACGTGCCGCTATTTTGCGTTTGGCTCAGGACATTCCGCTATTATGGGAAGCAGACACCACGACAGCGGTAGACCGGCAATTGATTGTCCGTCAGTTGATTGAGCGGGTTTTGGTGACGGTCACTGAAAACACAGAAAACGTGCAGGTCGAAGTGCATTGGCATGGCGGTCACCAGACACACGCCTTGATAACTCGCCCCGTTGCCCGTTTGGAACAAATGAGCCAATATCAACCCTTAATGGATCGAGTCAAGGCGCTGCATGCCCAAGGTTATACAGCCATTGAAATGGCCGAAAAGTTAAACACGGAAGGATGGAAACCACCCAAACGGCGTCACACGTATAATGCGTCGATGGTTCGGGACTTGCTTACTCGCCAAGGCCTAAGTACGGGCAGTTCCAAGCAACAGCATACGACAGGCATCTGTCGGGAAGCGAATGAATGGACGATGAAGGAGCTTGCTCAGCAGTTACACATGCCAGAATCTACCCTTTATGCCTGGTTATGCAAAGGACAAATAAAGGGTCGGCAGGTCAAAGTTGCTTCCCGATCAATTTGGTTGCTCCATGCGGACGATATAGAATTGGAACGCTTACGCAAGCAACGCATGACTCAACGTGTCTGGATAAATCAAGCCAGAGATGAAATGCATTAATTTTTTACAAACACTCTTATGGAGGCAGTATGTCTGGTCAATTTCAATTTGCCACCGCCAGTAGTACCAGAGGGCAATCTCGCTGGCTTCTACAGTAACTACATTGGTCATCAACAACCATTCGGCCAGTATTTCGCCATCGTCGGATAAAATGCGACTCACCACTAGTCGTGCGACGACGGGTTCACTAGGAATCGATGGTTTCTTCTGGCTCGGTTTTACAGCACGCGTTATTTGTATCGGGGCTTCTGCAACCCGTTGCCAATGAGGCTTGCCATGATAATCGACTAACCGTGTTTTCTTGAAATGCAACGCGTCAGCGACTTGCGCACATCCCATTGATTTATTTTGAAACTTAATAGAAGAAGTCTTTTTAGCGCGTGCTAACCATAAATAATGGTTAGCTTCCCAGTGGCGTATATGCGCAATAGAATCCGATTCTCGATCAATGATATGAACCAGAGGTTTGGTAAAATCCTGCTGTTCCAGCTCATCTATACAGTGGGTCACTTCATCCAAATGATTTTCAACGGTTACCGACAATGCTTGCTCTTGATAGGTTGCGTAACTACCATCAGCCGTAACCAGCCTTTGCGCAACCGGCGCAATTGGTTGCCCCGTTTGATCACTAATAATAAGGCTGGTTTGTAAATCATAGCCCACATCAGTTTCGTGCGTTATCTGGTTAATCTGGAAATATAAGAAGTTCCGCTGGACTTATTTCGAGTGTTTCGGCTAGTTTACAAATATTTTTTAGCGAAATATTCCGCACGCCCCTTTCAACGCCACTAACATAACTCCTCGCTAAGCCGCTTTCTAAAGCAAGACGTTCTTGTGACCATGATTTTTTTTCTTTTCTGAGTTGACAAAGTCTTTTACCAAATTGTACGCAAACATCCAGATTGTCGATCATATTTTTCAATATATATTTGATTTGATTGACTAATTCTATTGATTCAACCCATTTAAGTCTACAGCCTATAGATGCACTCACTAAAAGATTACGCACTATAAGTTTCATTTTACTGGTTTTTTGATTATAATAAGCACTTATTATTTGATGGACACATTGCCCATTTATCAGTTTTTTTGTGAAAATAAATTGGTGTATTGATTTATAAAAAATTTCTTTAATTTTTAAAAAAGGTGAAATCGTGGGTATATTAACTAATTACACAAAAGATATTACAGCTATTAATATTTATAACTGGTCAATTAGAAAAGTTTTATTTAAACATACAAAAAAATATAAATCTATATTGATAGGTTACGTGCCGTATTATAAAAAAATTGAGATTGTATGTATTAAAAAATTTACTCTGGAAGAAAGAATTATTATTTCTGACGATAATTTAAATAATATGTATTTTCTAAGCGGTCAATCAGGACTTACTAGTAAGGCAAAAAAAATATTGCATTTTTATAATATAAAAATGCAAATTATAAATGAAATAGATACGACAAATAAATATCAAAAACTTGATGACTATTTATCTGGCAATAGACTAATAACAAGGTCTTATTTTTTTGACCACGCGGATGATAAGATAATGCAAGATGCGATTCATAAGATTGATAAAAAATTGTAAGAGCCATTTTTCTGTTAGTGTAAAACATTGTCAATAGTACAGCGCACCGTAAATTGCACTGATAATTAACATGTTCAAAATTACAATACTTCGGACAGTTTACGCAGCGATAGCGCCATTAATTATTTGTTAGTTTTTTATGAAACTTTGTGGTTGTATCAATCCCACCATTTGCTATCTGAGGTCGAGGAAAAATCAATTTAATTTTAATCGAAGCCTTTAATCTAGGCAAGCTCGCATATCTAGAGTTGACACAGAACAATATTAGGTAAACGTCATGATAGCCACTTTAAGCAACGAAACAGAACAAATACTTGGAATTACAGCACTGGTTGTTATTACCGAACGGATAGACAATGTCGCACTGTTAATCGCACAGATGATAAGGATTGGGCTTCCGAAGGTGCTGGACAAGTATATTCCCAAGGGGCCAACGGAATTTAAAATTTAAACAATAACGATCACTAGTACTAGTACCGCGACAAAATTTAATACACAGCCAATAAGAAAAAATCATAAGAGTGATTTTTTTGTTAGCCACTGCTCTATGAAATAGGCACATGCGCCTATTCAATCTAAAAAAGGAACAAATAAATGTCAGAAAATAATAATAACTGGCGGTCTCACTTATGGAACGTTGAATCAGTAGCAATAAATCCATCCGAAAATATAGTTTCGTGGTCTATCCGCGAGGCAATTTTTTTCGATGGCGATAAAAGTCGCCATTTGGTGGGCTTTGTTCCGAGTAGGTCAGGACGCGTTACATCAGCTGTTCAAAAATTCTGTCCCGAGAAAAGAACAATTACCACTCAGAGCGGGCGAGTTTACACCCTTATAGGCATGCCTGGATGTAGCGATGATGGAGACTATGTTTGGCGATGCTGGAGCACAGGAAATGCAGTAGTGCATGATATTGATGTGACTGACGAGTACGCAAAACAAATTAAAAATCTGGTGATGTGATTCATCAAGCTAAAAACTGTCGTCATCACTCATACAAAAGCATAAATTTTATGCCTATCAGTAATGCTAGAGCGGGAGTATTTATATGGTAACTACTAGCGATAAGTTAATCAGTAACGGTAAGGCAATTAAGATTGACGTCAATGACATAATGAAAGCTTTAAATGACGGCCAGTATAAGGCAAGAACATTGACTGGAATAGCAAGAGATATTAACGCAAGCGTAGATGCGGTAAAGGAGGCATTAGAAAACAATCCTGTGCTTATAGAAGCTGTAAAGATATATCCAAGACGCAATTCTAAAGGTGAAGTGTTGATAACAACACGTAAGCGATTTTACAAAGAAGCCTCAGTACTAGATAAGTTTATTGATGTGTTTGCATCAAGTAAGCCAAGTCTGTAAATATAGAAGAGTTTACGATATTCTTGATAGCCAAAAAATGTAGCGTTACACCAGTAAAGTGTAGTGATCGTACATAAATCTATTCCCATAATTGCTGTTATGGGAATAGATTTATAGATTTTCAGATAAATATAATTTGGCACATTTGCTTAACAGCAGCACAAATACTTAACATTTATCGGATATTGTCAAATAATTCGGGCCGAAAATGCGGATGTTTGCGGGCCCTGCGATTTATGTTTGCAGGCCGTTACACCTACAGATATCAATAATTGTAAAAAATGTATGACATTTATCACGCATTTGTTTAACAAATGTCATACAAATGCTTACTATTTATCACCCATTATTAACAAT
>JBAXTQ010000288.1:0-4298 GCA_037130115.1 Methylococcaceae bacterium | reverse complement strand
CTAATAAAATCTCCCCTAACCCCTCTTTGTTAAAGAGGGGGACTGAATAATTACATCGCTTCAGCTATTGCCTGTTAAAACAGCTAAAGCGGTTTTACTCCAGTTGACTGCTTAACTTAACGGCATTGAGATGCTATCCGTTAGCATCGAAATTATTTATCTGAAATCTATAGCTCTGATAAAAGCATCGCCATCATGCGTTCAGCTTGCCGCAAATAGCCGCCACCAAACAAGTTCAGGTGATTTAAAACATGATACAGATTGTACAGCGTCTTTCTAACGCCATAGCCCTCATCCAGTGGCCAAACAGATTGATAGGCGGCATAAAAATCCTGACTAAAACCACCAAACAATTCCGTCATCGCCAGATCAGCTTCCCGGTCGCCATAATAACAGGCAGGGTCAAAAATAACCGGACATCCCTGTTTGTCGGCACCGGCATTACCGGCCCATAAATCGCCATGTAATAATGACGGTTGCGGCGGGTCTTCTTTAAACAATGCCGCCATATCGTTGCAAAGACGCTCGCCTTGGCTTTGCAGATTGCCGTTATAGCCTTTGTTTGCCGCCAGTTTTAGTTGAAACCCCAAGCGCTGTTCGCGCCAGAAAGTCAGCCAGTCATTACCGGGGTGATTAAGTTGTAAGGTACTGCCGATGGTATTATCCCGATGCCAGCCAAAATACGGTTGTTGTTGCCGATGCATAAGCGCCAATTGTTGACCCAATAAACGCTCAGAAGCTTTATTGGCACACCCCAAGTCAAGGTTTTCCAACACCAAAAATGAATGTCCGGCTGCTGTGCCGCAAACAATAGGCACAGGAACCCGAACTGATTGAGTTTTTGCCAGCTCTTGTAAGCCTGCAAATTCAGCTTCAAACATGGCAATTAAGTCTGCATTATTTAACTTAACAAAATACGCATTATCAGTACCGTGTAACCTAAACGCAGAATTTATGTCGCCACCGGAAAGCGCCTGAACAGACACGACTTTAAATGCCTGTCCGGTTGCAGCTTTAATCTGTTCTGAAACAAGTTGCCAGTTCATAGTCAAAAAATTCATAAGCGGTAAAGCGGGAGCTTGGGAACGATAGGGTGGCAATGCCATTAAGTTAAGTATACCTCTGGAGTAAAACCGCTTTAGCTGTTTTTACAGGCAATAGCTGAAGCGATTGCACTCCGGTTTTTTTAAACAGCTTACGCTTAGCTTAACGACATTGGGAAGGGGCTTATTTATTGCGAGTTGCCCAAGCTCATTCCCCGGCACCTTTGGGAATGAGTCCCTTTAATTCGCGTGCTTTCTTTTATAAATAATCGATGACAATATCGACAATCCAATCAACACGGCACCCACCGAGCCGGTGATTATTTCAGAAATATGATAGGTCATGCTGACTAGCATAATACCTGCCAGCGAACCAATGGCATAATGAGCGCCGTGCTCCAAAAATACATATTCATCCAGAGTGCCCTTACGCACCAGATACACGGTCAAACTTCTGACAAACATCGCGCCTATCGCCAACCCCAGCATAATAATGATTACATCTTGGGTAATCGCAAAGGCACCGATAACGCCATCAAATGAAAACGAGGCATCCAATACTTCAAGATATAAAAAGCTCATAGCGCTGCCTTTTTTAATGATTTCCGAGACCTCTGCGCCTTCTTCTTCATTTTCAAATAAAGCCGCCAAACTGTCTACGATAACAAATAAAATAACGCCTGAGATACCGGCAACCAGGGCATCTAAACGAATCGCCTCGGGAAGCCAGTTCTGGCTAACCAACAACACACCCAAGGCCATAATAATTTCAATGGATTCAAGTTTTCCGAATGACGCCAATTTTTTTTCCAGATAGCCCAGCCAATGCAATTCACGGCCTTCATCAAAGATGAACGAGAAAAATACCATCAACAAAAACATCCCGCCAAAAGCCGCAATTTGTATGTGCGATTCGTTTAAATGTTGCGAATAAGTATTGGGGTCATGCAGCGCCATATTGGCTACGCCGTAAAAATCAATACCGGTAGCGACGGCAACAATTAAAATGGGAAACAGCAAGCGCATACCAAACACGGCAATTAAAATCCCCCACGTTAAAAAGTACTGTTGCCAACGCGCATCCATGCGTTTTAAGACGGATGCATTCACAACGGCGTTGTCAAATGATAAACTCACCTCAAGAACTCCCAGAATAAGGGCTAAAAACACGCCCATTATTCCACCCCAATAAAGGGCTATAGCCAAACAAATGGCGGTAATGATAAAAGAAAGACGAAAATGCTGCATAAAATACCTGTTTGATTTGTGTTTTTGTTGTGCAACTATAAGACTATTTAACTGAAAATCAACCTAATGAATGATAATGACGCTTTTTTTACCGCCGCGCAGCAATTGATTGATGCCGGACGTTTTATTGACAGTAAAGGCTGGGTTCCTGCAACCAGCGGCAATTTTTCCGCGCGATTGACTAACGGCAGCATTGCGATTACCGTTTCCGGCAAACATAAAGGCCGGTTAAAATTAGAAGATATTATGCTGATTGATGCCGAAGCCAATGCCTTGGACGGTAAAAAACCTTCCGCAGAAACGGTATTGCATACGGCATTGTACAAGCGTTTTCCTGACATTCACTCGATATTGCACCCGCATTCGCTTAATGCTACGCTGATATCAAGAATTTTTAAATCTGAAATCGTTCTGGAAGATTATGAGCTATTAAAAGCGCTGCGGGGTACTACGACACATGAAGCCCAAGTGGTAGTGCCGATTTTTGCCAATGACCAAAATATTCCCCGTTTGGCGGAAGTGGTTGATCAGTATCTGGATGACAACGCCACCTGCTGCGCCTATATTATTGCCGGACATGGACTCTATACCTGGGGCGGTTCGATACAGGAAACCCTGCGTCATCTTGAGGCGCTGGACTTTTTATTTGATTGTGAACTACGACTGCATGGAGTCAAAAACCAATGAGCGCATTAACTATTTACCCGGATAACCAGCCCCAATACGGCGAACTATATACCGATTTTACCGCCATCCAACAACAGCTAAAAACTATAGGTGTTCAGTTTGAACGTTGGGAAGCTAAGTTTACACTGGCAACGGATGCCGATCAGGCATCGGTACTTGAAGCTTACGCAAGCTCCATCGACAAATTAAGGCATCAGTGCAATTTTCAATCCGTTGATGTAATGAAATTAACCCCGGATAATCCTGAAAAAACCACTTTTAGACAAAAGTTTTTGGCCGAACACACCCACGATGATTTTGAAGTACGCTTTTTTGTCGAAGGTCGTGGACTGTTTTATTTACATGTTGCCGATAAAGTCTATGCCGTATTATGTGAACAAGGTGATTTAATCAGCGTACCGGCCAACACCACGCACTGGTTTGATATGGGTGAAAATCCCGAATTTACCTGCATACGCCTGTTTACCACGCCCGATGGCTGGGTTGCCAATTTTACCGGCAGCGAAATTGCCAAAACGTTTCCAACCTTAGACCACTATGTTGCCGAACTCTAATGATTAAAGCCATCGTCACCGATATTGAAGGCACTACCTCGTCACTGGCCTTTGTTAAAGAAGTCTTGTTTCCTTACGCACGGGCAAATCTGGCCGCTTATGTTCGCCTTCATGCGGCAGCGCCACAGGTTAAAACCGCACTGGAAGAATCCTGCAAAGAAGCGGGTGCAGAACTTGATACCGAGCAATTAATCACACAGTTAATTCAGTGGCTAGATGAAGATAAAAAAGTAACACCGTTAAAATCCCTGCAAGGCTTGCTATGGGAAGCAGGCTATCAAGAGGGGGCTTTTAAAGGTCATATTTACAAGGATGCTGCAACTTACCTTATGGCATGGAAAGCCAAGGGACTGGATTTATATATCTATTCATCCGGCTCCGTACACGCGCAAAAATTATTATTTACCCATACCGAATACGGCGATTTAACACCGTTATTTTCCGGCTACTTTGATACCCGTATCGGCGGTAAAAAAGACCAGGAATCCTACCAAAAAATAGCCCAACAAATAGGCATACCTGCCAATCAGCTCTTGTTTTTATCGGATATTAAAGAAGAACTGGATGCCGCCAAAGCGGCCGGATTTAAAACGTTATGGCTCACCAGAGATAGCACACCCGATCCACAAGCCGAACATACACAGATAAGCAGTTTTGATGGTGTCGTGCTGGATGCTTAAATTTCAAATAAATGATGGCTACCAACTTAAGGCGGGACACTTTTGACTATGAACAATCACGGTGAACCCAGAAAAAGTAACGATAG
>JBAXTQ010000287.1:0-4310 GCA_037130115.1 Methylococcaceae bacterium | reverse complement strand
TGGAGCAACAACTGAAAGATTGTGAAAGCAAAGCCGTGTTCTCAATTGAACTTGACTACAAAGCCGGTAACGAGTTTTCGGCAGTTGTTAATAAAAAACTGCATGGCATAACCAAAACGTTTGTATTGCCCTCGACTTTTTTTAACGGCAAGGATTACCAGAAAATTTCTCAATACGCCAATGATACGGCGGGTATGTTTAATGAGGCATCCTATATGCAAATGGGCGAAAGACAACAGCCCGTCAACAGCTTTAAACAAGCTTTTGAATGGATGATGAAAGAAATTAAAAAAGGCCAGCATATACAGCGTTACAAAGGTTTGGGTGAAATGAATCCGGAACAATTGTGGGAAACCACACTGGATTCCAATAACCGCAGATTGTTGCAGGTAAGAATTGAAGACGTGATCGCAGCGGATGAAATTTTTACCACGCTGATGGGCGATGTCGTAGAACCTAGACGCGATTTTATTGTTAAAAATGCCTTGGATGTCACCAATCTGGATGTTTAATTATGTTAACTTACCCGCAAATTGATCCCGTTGCACTGGCCTTAGGCCCCGTAAAAATACATTGGTATGGACTGATGTATGTGATTGGTTTTGCCGCTGTCTGGTTTATCGGGCAAAAACGGGCGGAACAATCTTGGTCACCCATTAAACCCGAGGCCATAGAAGATCTGGTCACTTACGGCGCGGTGGGTGTCATTTTGGGTGGCAGAATAGGTTATATTTTATTTTATAATTTTACTGAATTTCTAAGTAACCCGATTATTCTGTTTAAAATATGGCAAGGCGGCATGTCCTTTCATGGCGGCATGTTGGGGGTTTTTATTGCGATGTGGTTTTTTGCAAAAAAACAGCAATGCACCCTGCTGCAATTAACCGATATTATCGCGCCACTGGCACCGATAGGTTTGGGGGCAGGGCGCATCGGTAATTTTATTAACTCCGAACTCTGGGGCAGAACGACTGATGTGCCTTGGGCGATGATATTTCCTAATGGCGGCCCGCTTGCGCGTCATCCGTCACAACTGTATGAAGCCTTTTTAGAAGGGTTCGTACTGTTTATTATTCTTTGGCTGTATTCGAGTAAACCAAGACCGGTGGGCGCAATTACCGGGATGTCCTTATTGTTCTACGGTTGCTTCCGGTTTTTTGTCGAGTTTTTTAGAATGCCTGACGCGCAGCTAGGTTTTCTGGCTTTGGATTGGGTTACCATGGGTCAGATACTATCAACACCGATGATGATTATTGGTGCGGGATTTATTTATTTTGCCTATAAAAAAAGTATTTCGAGCAAGTAAATTGTGTTTTACTGATATTCTGTTTGATCGATCATAATCCGGTCAAACGGAATATCAGCAATAGGGAAATGCCATGAGCTATAACGAAGCAGAAACACGTTACTACCTGATTGATCCCGTATTACGAGACAAGGGCTATGACGATCATTTCAAACTTAAACTGGAAACACCCGCGCCGGTAGAAGCCATCGGTCATAAAGGCCGCAGACGTGCCGGAGGCGGTCGCACTGATTATCTGCTTTGCGTACAAGCAGGCGATATGTCCAAACCGTTACCCGTCGGCGTGCTGGAAGCCAAAAAACAATCAGAAGACCCGCTAAAAGGCATGCAACAAGCCAAAGGTTATTCCGAATGCAGTCGCTTTAGCGTTCAGTATGTATTTGCCACCAATGGTCATTTATACGGTGAATACGATAAAATCAGCGGCTTGCAAACCGGGCCGCATTCACTTAAAGATCACTTCCCGAGCCATAACGACTTAACTCGTCGTTATGCTAAAGATACCGGTATTGATCTTGGCAAACCCGAATCAGCCCTGTTATTTATGGCTGATAGTTCAGCTTATCCCAAAACCCGCTATTATCAAGATGCTGCCATTCGTGCCTGCTTCGAAAAAATACTTATTTGTGAACAAAATCATAAAGATAGTCGTGTTTTACTGGCGCTGGCAACAGGTGCTGGTAAAACCGTCATTGCGGCAAACCTGCTGTGGCGATTACACCAAGCCCAACGTTTGCCAAAACCGGCTTTGTTTCTTTGTGATCGGGATGAGTTGCGTGAACAAGGTTACAATAAACTTAAAGCAGTCTTCGGCGACAATGCACGATTGGTTATCAACAATAAAGGCGAAAACAGCGCCAAAAATGCCCGGATACATATTGCGACTTACCAAACTTTGGGACTGGATGATGAAGAGAATGACACCATCAGCTTTCTTAGCAAACATTATCCGATAGATGCGTTCAGCGTCATTATTATCGACGAATGCCATCGTTCTGCCTGGGGGCGTTGGTCAGAGGTGTTATCACGCAATCCCAATGCCATACAAATCGGCTTGACCGCTACGCCCCGTGAACTACGCGAATCCAAAAATCAAAGTAAAGAAGACACGCTGATTACTGCAAACAACCTTAAATACTTTGGTAATCCGGTTTATGAATATTCCCTGATACAAGCGCAGGAAGACGGTTATCTTGCCGCTTGTGAAATTGTCAAACGCCGCGCGTCCATTGACGGTAAAACCTTTACCAGTGATGAAGTGCTTAAAGCCAAGCCGGTTGATGCTAAAACCGGCAGACAAATCAGGCAGGAAGAAATCAAAGACCAATACATTTCCCGACAATTTGATAGCCAACTGGTCATGCCGGAACGCATCGCCGCCATGTGCGAAGATTTGTTTAAACAGCTTTGTCTGCACGGCGGCCCCGAACAGAAAGTGATTATCTTTTGTACCCGAGAACTTCACGCCGATCGTGTCGCCATGCAGATGAATAATCTTTACAGCGAATGGTGTAAAGAACACGGTAAAGCCGCCAAAGAATATTACGCCTTTAAATGCATGGGTACAGCTAACGGCGGGCGCGAAATGATTGAACCGATGCGAGGCTCCGGTGAACGGGCTTTTATTGCCTGTACCGTGGATTTACTGGCGACCGGCGTTGATATAGAACGGCTTAATGCCGTAGTATTTTTTAGGTATCTGGAATCCAGTATCCTGTTTTATCAAATGCTCGGGCGCGGTACCCGTATTGATGAAGTCACGCAAAAATATAAATTCTGGCTATACGATTACACCGGCGTAACTGATTTATTCGGCACCGATTTCATTACCGCGCAAAATTCGGGTAAAAAGAAAAAACCAACGGGCGGCGGTGACGGTGGCGAGGGAGAAGGAGAAGAAGAACCACCGGTGATTCAAATAGCGGGTCAAATTGTCACCGTCAATTCGGAAGGTCGCTTTATCCTCACTCGACGAGAGGGGCGAGATGTAAAAATACCGATAGACGAATACTGCCGTGAAATGCTGCAACGGGTGGTCAGTGAAGCAAGTAACTTGCAAGATTTTCGGCAGTTATGGATAGAAAACAAAAAACGCCGCGAGTTTATTGATCATTTATTGGGCGAAAACTACTCGCCCGAAGTATTACGGGAACTGGAAAACATGCAGGATTTTGATTATTACGACATGTTCGCCCACCACGGTTACCATGCGGAAGCCCTAAAACGGCAAGAACGCGGACAGCGTTACCTTGACCAAAATCTACCCTGGTTTGAAGGTATGCCAACTGAAACCGAGATTGTATTAAAAGGCTTCGGTCATCAGTTTAGCTTGGGTGGCACCGAGGCATTGGAATCTGACTCGCTGTGGCAAGTGCCGGAAATTAGTCGGGCGGGTGGCTTGGCCGCTTTGAAAAAATGGGGGCAACCAGGAGCGGTGATATTGGAAGCTAAACAGAGGTTGTTTGGGGTATGAGTGAATTTTTAGGAAAAATTTGTCGCTTTGAATATGGAAAAAGCTTACCTGACAAAGATAGAGTGCCTGGAGCTGTATTGGTTTATGGATCAAATGGAATAATTGGAACCCATAGTGAATCTTATACTTTTGGAGAAACTATTGTAATAGGAAGAAAAGGTTCGATAGGAGAGATCAACCTTGTCTCAGATTCATGCTGGCCAATTGATACAACGTATTACATTGATAGAACTTGTACAGATTGTGATCTTCTATGGCTTTCATTTGTATTAAGAAGCCTAAAACTTGAAGTATTAAACAAGGGTACCGGTGTTCCTGGACTAAATCGAGAGGATGCTTACAAGCAAAGAATTCAAATCCCTTTTTCAATTGAAGAGCAACGTCAAATAGCAGAAAAACTCAAAGCACAATTCGCCGAAGTGGAAACTGCTCGTAAGGCTTTGGAATTGCAGCAACAGGAAATCGTCAATCTGGCGAATACCCTTATCCGTGAAAGCATAGAACAATCCGTAGGAGCGGGCCATGCCCGCG
>JBAXTQ010000286.1:0-4349 GCA_037130115.1 Methylococcaceae bacterium | reverse complement strand
AGATGCATCAGTGGATGCACTGGGCATCGGTTTGGGGGATGAGGTGATACTGCCTGCTTTTACCATTATTTCCTGTATCACCCAGATCATCCGTTCGGGCGCGACCCCGGTGCTGGTGGACAGCGATCCGCTCACCTGGAATATGGATGTGACCCAGATTGAGGCAAAGATAACACCGCGCACCAAGGCCATCATGGTCGTTCATATTTATGGTCTGCCGGTGGATATGGAGCCGGTACTGGATATCGCCAAACGCTACGGATTGAAAATCATTGAAGACGCCGCCGAGATGCTCGGCCAAACTTATCGTGGCAAGCCCTGTGGCAGCTTTGGCGACCTTAGCACCTTCAGCTTCTACCCCAATAAGCACATCACTACTGGCGAAGGCGGGATGATTGTCACTGATGATGATGAACTCGCAGAAACCTGCCGTAGCCTGCGCAATTTGTGTTTTCAGCCACAAAAACGTTTTGTGCATGAGCGGCTTGGCTGGAATCTGCGTATGACGAATATGCAGGCGGCGCTGGGTCTAGCACAACTGGAACGGCTGAATGAATTTGTAGTCTGCAAGCGGACGATGGGCGCACTTTACACCGAATTATTAAAGGGCTTGCCCTGCGTACAATTACCATTGGCTAAGACCGACTACGCCGAGAATATCTACTGGGTTTTTGGTTTGGTGCTGAACGACGACGTACCGTTCGATGCAGAGGAAGCGATGCGGCGGCTTTCTGCGAAGGGCATTGGCACCCGCCCGTTTTTTTGGCCGATGCATGAGCAACCTGTCCTGCAACGCAAGGGCCTATTCGACGCCGAACGCTATCCTGTTGCCGAACGGCTGGCGCGAAGGGGGTTCTATCTACCCAGCGGGTTGGCGCTGACCGATGAGCAAATTGAACGATCCGCCGATGCCGTCAAGGAGATTATAAATCATGATTAGTTTTGAAAACGTTCTCCCCATAATGCCCAATAAGACCTCGGGCAGTGTGCTGCTTGTTGCATTTGAACGAGAAGATAAATTGCAATACCCACACCTGAAGGCAGTCCTCGATCTTTTGGGTCAAGAGGTTGCTTGCGAGTATTTCTATTTTCGCCAGCGTGGGCATAGGCTTCACGACGCTTTACGCCTCAGCCCGAGGTCAATCCTTAGACTCAAGCCTTTGCGGACATTGTGGATTATTGCCATTGATCTCCTTAGGCTTGCTGCCCGAATGAGACGCTTCGACACAGTGGTGGCAGTAGATAACTTTACCTTTATATGCGCAAGCATTTTCCACCCTAAGGTTATTCTCTGGAGTTATGATTTCATTACAGCAGACCAACCGCATAGTAGTTCTTGGGTACAGCGTGCCATTTCTCAATGGACAAGGAGGTTCCTATCGCGCTCCCGACGGATTATCATCCAAGATGAAGGACGAAAAGACCTGTTTCAGCAGACTCATGGCCTTGAAGAGCCTTTGGATGTCTATTTATTGCCCGTCTCCCTGCCTGCCTGTGATACTCCTCCCATTGGCATGATACAGGGTAAAACTCCATTTCTTATGCAGATTGGGAGAATTCATGCGTGGGCAGGGAGCGATCAATTAATTAAAGCTTACCAGCAACAGGCCAACCATTACAGGCTTGTCTTGCATGGTTTTCTTTTCCAACCCACTATACTCGATCAGCTCCGTAGCGTGGAGTGCGTCCCTTTGTGTTCGATGGTGGAGATTCCTGCAACTTTTCTCCACCGATTGATTCAATATGCCGATATTGGTTTCATTAACTATCCTCAAGACGATCAAAATAACTTTCAGATGGGCTATGCATCTGGACAATTGTGCGAGTTTCTTCGTTGTAGTAAGCCGGTAATTTCATGTGGAAAAACCAACCTGCAGATGTTTGTAGAAGAGCAGGGTATAGGTGTGGCTATTGAATCCTTGGACGAACTTCCTCAGGCAATTAGTCGCATCAGCAATAACTACCAAGAGTATTCTCAGCGCTGTTATCAATTATTCCGGGCAACCTACGACCTTAATTTACACCAAGGAAAGTTTGCGTCATGGGTTTGCGGAGGTACGGAATGAGAATAGTGTTTGTCCCTCGCGCCACTCGCTTGAATCGGCGTATGGGCGGCGCATAAACCATTTTAAACTGAACCTCCTGGCGGAGAGGTGATTTGGGGATTAATATGAGAAGTGAAGTAGTGAGTACGAAATATAGTTTATTTATTTATTTATTGCGGATTACCTTGCAGGTTAATCGTTTGGTAGAAGAGTACAGGAAAAAATAAACCGATACCCAATAGCAAAGTAATAAGGCATCCAATTATGACCGGACATTTACTTCTAACTGTTTAATACATAAGCAAAAATTAACAACGTATTCGTCACTTTATGGAACAAAATACTAATACATTAGCCGAGTACCTTGACGTTATAAAACGGCACAAGTATTACCTTGTGGTTACTTGGCTGCTGGTCAGCGTAATATCAGTAATTGTTGCCTATAATTTACCCAAAGTTTATCGTTCAACCGCAACAATATTGATTGAAGCACCCATTCCGACAAAATTTGTTGAATCGACCGTATCGCAATTTGCAGAGGAGCAGATTCAATCAATTTATCAAAGGGTCATGACCACCGATAATGTGCTTGCGATTATTGAATCGAATGGCCTTTATAACGACACCAAGAACGACTCTAAAAATATTCAGAAGGAGTCTACGAAATATGAACTAGCAGATCTGTTCAAGAAAAACACTGAAGTTAAGTTATCGGCCTCTTCCTTAACAGGTCAGACTCATTCCGAAATGGCTGAAATTGCTTTTGATATTTCATTTAGTGATAAAGAAGCTACCAAGGCACAAGAGATAGCGAGTAAGTTGACAGCTTTATTTATTGAACAAAATGATAAGGCTCGAACTCAGCATGCAGCTAAAGCGACTGATTTTCTCATGGAGGAGTCGGACAAGCTAAGCCAAGAGCTTCAGGAAATTGATGGAAAAATTGCGCAATACAAGCAACAAAATAACTTCAGTTTGCCCGAACAAGTTCAAGGGAATTTGGCAGCGATAGACCGTACGGAAAACGAACTGAGAGACACTGATAACCAGATCCGTACAATCAAGGAAAGGATTGCATTTTTAACGGCAGAGTTGGCAAGAGCCAATGAGGAACAACCCACGAGTCTGGATAGCAAAGTGCCTCAGAACAGGGACGATGCTCTAAGAATTTTGCGGGCGCAATACCTCAAATTTTCAAGTATTTATTCCCCTGCACATCCGTCCGTAGTTCGACTTAAACGTGAAATCAAAGCGTTGGATCCTGCTTTTGAAGGGCAGGCAACCGAGCAAGATATAATCGAACAATTGAGAGAGGCCAGACGCGAACTTAAAGTGCTGGAAAAAACGTATGCCGACAATCATCCGGATATCGCACAGCGTAAAAAACAAATTGATAAGTTGGAGCAACAATTGAAAAACACGCCGCCGCGTTTGCAGCAGGAACAGGAAACGGCAATCATGCATACGACTAATCCGGCTTATTTCGGTGTAGAAGAACAATATAAAAGCAGCCAATTAGAACTTGATTTATTAAAAGAGAAGCAGGTTTTTTTGAAAGAAAAACTTGAAAAAATGCAAGCTATCCTCTTGCAGGCTCCTCAGGTTGAAATCGGATACACCGATTTAATCAGGGAACGTGATAATGCCATAAAAAAGTACACGCAGCTTAAAGAAAAATGGTTGGATGCCAAGCTGGTTCAAACCCTGGAACAACAGCTACAGGGACAAACCCTTACCATCATCGAACAACCCGCCCTTCCTTCGCATCCAGAAAAAGCGATCAGAAGAAAAGTAGCCATTGGCGGTTTTTTTATGGGAATTATCGCCGGGCTTGGCGTTGCTTTTTTTGTCGAGTTTATGGAGCCTGGAATTAGGGGGTACCGTGCCATAAGTCACGTCACCGGTCTAATGCCGTTAGTCGTAGTTCCTTATATCGAATCCCCGTCCGAGTTGGAAGAACGGCTTGTTAAGCAGGTTAAAATGAAGAAAATTATGGTCTGGTCCGGCGTAACTTTAATATTGCTAACTACCGTTGTAATCTGCATCTACTCCGTTCCGTTAGCGGAAACCTTTCTGAGGAGCGATCAATGATGAATAATGCTGATGGACATCCACTCGACTCAATCTGTTATACCAAAACTAAAACGGCTAGCCTTGATCCTGAAGTGCTGCGAAATAATCGGGTTATTATGGCGCAGTACAACGATCCTCGAGCGGATATATTCCGAGTGCTGCGAACCAACGTCCTTATGCAGCTTAGGGAGAATAACTGGAATAGTTTTGCCATTACCAGCGCGACCTTAG
>JBAXTQ010000285.1:0-4357 GCA_037130115.1 Methylococcaceae bacterium | reverse complement strand
GCTGTACAACATGGGGTAGCAATGATTAAGCAATTGATTTCTATAAAAATAGATAAGTTATTTTGAAACTTATCACTTACAGTTAAACTATTTATTCGCTCTTAATGAAGATAACTAATTGATTTTTAAAGAGTCATTCTTTGAGGTTTTATACTGCACATAAAATAATATTCTCATTTAATAACAATGATGTTACATCAAGTGACGAAAAATGGGGTTAAATCTAAATCTAAATCTAAATCTAAATCTAAATTTAAATCTAAAGCGTAATTCTCTTGGGGTTCTTGGAAGGGCAGATAACAGGTACCTTCAAGCTTGATTGGAATACCTATTTTTGTAGATGTTATTTGATAGAAAGGTAGCTCACAGAAAAACTTTTTGGAAGATGAAATTTGTCACAGTTATTAAGTGGGCGTAATTGTTATCAATCTTCCTTACTAGTTTAAGACCTCGGTCTTTAGGCCGAAAGGAGTGCCCCGCAACAAGCAAAGCGACGTTGGTTTATCGGGCGCGGATTGGAGAGATGCGACCATACACATCAAGCTAAGCCAAAATACTGTTGATTTAAGTCATTTACATTTTAATGTCTAAAAATAATACTATAATTTTCAATGTGTTAAATTCATTGTTTTTTTTGATAAACACATGAATTTGATAGTAATAGGGCTTAGCTTGATGCGTATAGGATGTAGATTTTTTCCCAATCTTTGGGTTCATCCCAGCGGGATGTTTCCTTATTACATGTTAATGGGCAATAATTTAACGGTAAGTAATTTCATTAAATTCTATTTTTTTTAATTAGTTCGTCATTACAAAAAACTATAAGATTAGCCCGCTCTGAGCGGTTCACTTTCTCAAACCTCCGGTAAGATCTGAAGGTTTTTAACTATAAAATATGGCATGATCTGGTTTGATTTTGATAATTCCCCACATGTTCCTCTCTTTCGCCCTATTGTTGCTGAGCTTCAGGGCAGAGGAGAAGAGGTTCTAATTACATCACGCCAACATGCCCAGACAGAGGAGTTGCTTAGGCTCTGGAATATGCCGCATGTGAGTGTCGGTACTCATGGCGGAAAATCAAAGGTTCGCAAGATAATCAACCTCGTCGAGCGGGCACGACTCTTGCGGCGGGAAGTCAAAACCAGGTCGGTGACCTTGGCTGTATCACATGGTTCCCGAACCCAGCTAGTTGCTGCGGCTTCGATGGGAATACGCACGCTGGTCATGGATGATTATGAATACTCAGATCAGACACTCACAAGACTTTTTAGAAGTACGATGCTTGTTCCTCAGGCGATACCGGAAGACCGCTTAAAAAAGGCAGGAATTCGAATGGATCATCTTCTGAGGTATGATGGATTTAAGGAAGAAATCTATCTGCCAGGATTTATTCCTGATGCCGATTTTCGTGCTTCGATCGGAGTGTCAGATAATACTATCCTTGTTACAATGCGCCCCCCGAGCATCTCAGCAAACTACCATGATGAGAAAAGTGAAATACTTTTTCGTGAATGTCTTGAGTTCTTTGGCTCATTTGACGGAGTACTTTGCCTAATCGCAAATCGAACTGACGCAGAGCTCAGTCTCATTCCTAACGAGTTACTTAGCTCGGGAGCTGCGCGAATACTAGAGAAAACCGTTGATGGACTTCAGCTCCTCTATGCTTCTGACCTAGTGGTGAGTGGCGGGGGGACAATGAACCGTGAAGCGGCATTACTCGGTGTCCCAACCTATAGTGTTTTCAGCGGCCTACGTCCAGCTATGGATGAACAACTTATGCAGATAGGGAAGCTGAAATTTTTGGAAAGCAGGCGCGATATTGAGGCGATTCCCATTGTGGCTCGTGATCGTTCGGAGCCATATAATCCCGCTGACAACAAATTGGCCAGTAAGATTACCGACATCATTCTTGACTTCAATGCGAGGAGTCGGTGAATATCTTTCAGATCGATCCGATCTCTGATCCGAGGTGGTTGAATTTCCTGGAAAATACGCCGGGGGCGTCAATTTTTCATCATCCGGCATGGTTAAATGTACTCAAAGAAACTTATGGTTACACACCAATGTGTCTGGCGGCGACTGAAGCTGATTCTATCCTGGGCGTCCTACCTCTCATGGAAGTGCGAAGCTGGCTGACTGGAAATCGCTCGGTCTGTCTTCCTTTTTCCGACATGTGCGGGGCATTGGTACAAAACGAGCCAACCCTTCAAGCACTTTTACAATACTTAGAGGGACTAAAAAATAATCGGGGATCGAAGTATGTGGAAATTAGAGACTCTATTGTTTCCGATGGGTTCAAGACAGCCGCTAGCTACAAGATGCATCGCACCCAGCTTGGAGATGATTCTAACGCTTTGTTTAAGACGTTCAAGAAGACACAAATCCAGCACAGTATAATAAAAGCCGAGAAGCTCGGCGTCCTCGTGGAACGGAGAACCGACTATGAAGCGCTTCGCAGCTTCATTTATTTGAACGCGCTGACTCGGAGAAAGCATGGAGTTCCGCCACAGCCTGATTCATTCTTCTGGAACATAGCGAAGAAAATTTTCGAGTTCGGTCACGGCTTCATAGGTACAGCGACACTCGATGGTCGGATTGTTGCAACTGCCCTCTTCCTCCACTGGAATAATACCATCGTATACAAGTACAGCGCCTCCGACGAGCGTGCTCGTTCGATTAACGCAAGTCACGCCGTGATCTGGGATGCAATGCAATGGGGATGCGAAAATGGATTTACGGTTTTTGATTTGGGCCGAAGCGATCTGACCAATGAGGGACTGCTTAATTTCAAAAGGGGGTGGGGGAGCCAGGAAACCGATCTATTCTACGTCCGCCATGGCTCAGAAATAGACGACCGCGCCGATAATGCTACTGGAATGCTGGAACGTTTGAAGCCGGTGATTACAAGAACCCCCTTACCAATTTTAAAACTCATTGGGAGTAAGCTATATGCGCATATCGGCTGAAGCGAACAATCCGGTTGCCTTTAATGGACAGCATAACAACAGTAATGCGCTGATTAGGTTTTTGAAGATTGCTTGTGAGGTAGAGCATCATATTTGTAGTGAAGAACCACTTGAACGTTTTTTGTACGAGGATTATGTAGTAGACAATGCTGCCTGGAAGCGACAATTATATTATGCGCTCAAACCGTTAATCCCCAGAGCCATTCAGATATGGCTTAGACAGCATTATGTTGCTTCTCTAAATACTCAGCAGTTTCCTGCATGGCCCATCGAGACACGAACTCTCGATCTAATCACAAGATCTGTCGAAAATATGCTTCAAGTAACTAATCTGGCTCCTCTCTTTGGGATTGCCCCCTGGCCTACCGGAAGTCGTTTTGCCTTTTGCATTACTCATGACATTGAATGGGATGCCGGTCTGCGTCGTGCGCCTGCACTTCTGGAGGTGGAACAACGCGTCGGCGTAGTATCCAGCTGGAATTTGGTTCCCGAGCGATATCCCATTGACTGGAGAATTGTGGAAGAGCTTCGGAAAGCAGGCGGAGAAATCGGCATTCATGGGCTGCACCATGATGGTCGGTTGTTTCAGTCGAAGCGCATTTTTCTCTCACGACTTAAGAAGATCGAACAATATGCACAAGAATGGGGGGCTGTGGGCTTTCGATCACCTTCCTGTTTACGGAACCCTGAATGGATGAAGTTAATGGGATTCGAATATGACTCATCTTTCCCTGACACAGATCCGTACGAGCCTCAGCCCGGAGGCTGTTGTCACGTATGGCCCTATTTTTTGGGTTCTATGGTGGAGTTACCCTTGACGATACCACAAGATCACACCTTATATGAGATTCTTGGACATAAGGATTTAAGTTTATGGGATCAAAAAGCGGATTGGATTGAAAGAGTGGGTGGATTAGTACTTATCAACGTTCATCCAGATTACATTACTTCAACCTGGCGTTTACGACAATATGAAGAATTCCTTTGTCGGATGAAACAGCGTGCTCATATGTGGCATGCTCTCCCGAAAGATATAGCCCAATGGTGGCGTAGCCGCGATGCGTCTACACTGGTTATTAAAGACGGTAAACCCGAGATTATTGGTTCGCTCGCAAATAATGCTGCCGTAGCAAGGTTAACGCTTGATGAGGATCTATCCCTCCGCTTTACGAGTGTATTATGAATCCTAAAGGCTTTGGTGCTTGTTTCAGAAAGTTAGTGTGCGGTAGCCAGCTTAAATCTGCCAGTTATTCGCTGACCGTTAATTTATCCAAGATATGGAGATATTCGCGTTATGATATGTGTGTGCATTTGTACTTACAAGAGACCTGAACTGCTCAAAAGTTTATTTTTAAAACACTCTCTAAAAACAGATTTTGGAGAATTCTGGA
>JBAXTQ010000284.1:0-4418 GCA_037130115.1 Methylococcaceae bacterium | reverse complement strand
TGATGGTGGTATTGGCACCATTGGCATCGGAATTGACATTGCCGTAAGCATAACCACCGCTGATACCCAAGGTAAGGGCATCAGTGAAACGGCGGTCAACGCCCAGCGCCGTACCGGCATTCCAGGCGTTATAGCCGGCGATACCGCCGCGCGTGCCTTGCGTCAAATAACTGCCGTAACCCCTGGCCCAGAGGCCATCCATCTTGCCCGCTTCGCCGCCGGAAATGCCAGACCGCGACGAACGTTTGGATTGCCCCTCCGTATGGGCTTTTTCTACCCGGTCAATCGAGACGCCGGTGAAATTATTAAGCATGGCCCGGTCGTTGTTAATCACGCCAGCATCGACTTCCGGAACCAGAGTATCCAGCGCTGCGGCTGTTTGGCTTTGGCTTAAGCCTTCCAGAGTATTTAATACGTTGGACATATCAGTTGAAGGATTGGTGATATTGTCCAGTACGTTGCCGACAGCTCTGGCATTGGCATCACCGGGATTGGCGTTACTGGCAAAACCGTTTGCGGTGCGATTGGAGGTTAGTATCAGCTCATCGCCAATAGTCGTTGCGGCGAAGGTCGCCCGATTGTTGCCGGTGACAGTAATGCCGGGGGCTGCAATAGCGCCCCCGGCTCCACCTTGTATAATTTTATAAGTCGCATTGTTGGCTACATAATTCGAGACGTTCAGGACGAGACTGTCAGCGGCATGAACCGTTGCCAGCCCGGTGGATACTATCGAACCGTTAGTGGCCCCATTCACAGCAACCCTAAGCGTTGAAGCCGCGCTTGCGCCCTGCGTATAAGCGCCGCCGCCAATATTAAGCGTCGTCGAACCAATATCAAGGATAGCGTTGTTATTAACGGCCCCACTACCGAGAGCGCTGCCATTGCCGACTCGCACGGCACCCTCGCTGATGGTAGTACCCCCGTTGTAAGTGTTGATGCCGCTCAAGGTAAGCAGTCCGTCGCCGTTCTTGGTGAGTCCTGAAATCGTAGCCAGGTTGCCCGAAATCAGTGTGTCACCAGCGCCTGCCACGGTTAAATTATGAGCACCGTTAATCTTGCCGCTCAGGGTCAATCTGTCACTTTTTGAAACAATAGTGGTATCTCCCGTCTGAGTAATCGTACCAGAGAGCGTGTTGTTTCCGGATAAATTATAAATGGCACCTTCGCCAGGGAGAAACCCCGCGCCTTTTACAGAAGCAATATTGTTGGCTACCACTATGCCAGTCTCTGATTCAAGTGCCAACACACCGTTAAAGGTATCTGAACCAATGGCCACCGCTCCGGTTCCCAATGCTCCACTGTTTTGAACAGCAACATAGCCAAAGTTGATGTTTGTACCACCTGAATAGTTATTGGCACCAGACAAGTACAGTGCGCCACTTCCTGTTTTGGTTAAAGCGCCGGTTCCTATTCCCATCCCGCCGTCCATATTGATATTGCCTTCGCCTCCCATTTCAAGATTATGGTTGCCAGTAATGTTACCCGTCAGATTCAACACATTATGGATAGAACCAATGGTAGTATCACCCGTCAAATTGATTGTCCCCGAAAGGGTATTGCTGTCAGCCATAGTAATGCTATTGATAGCCCCAATTTCATTAACACCCTTGCCTGCCACATTAATAACATTAGTTACTGTATTAGATCCATTCTGACCCAGCATCAGCGTAGCACCGTTATTGATGGTTACAGCGCCCGTACCTAAGGCAGCACTATCTTCGACTGTCAATTGGCCCGTGCTAATCGTGGTGCCACCGGTATAATTATTTGCACTACTTAGCGTAAGTTCGCCTAAACCCGTCTTGTTCAGGCTACCTGTTGTTGCGGCTGATGTGCCGGACATTGTAAGATTGCTATCCGCTGAAGAGACATCGATAGTGCCTGTCTTGCCATCCGTGATGGTGAAAGCGCGATCCGTACTGGCGCTATTGCCGGTATAGCGCAGCGTGCCACCGTCCAGAACAAGGTTTGCGGCCGCATTACCGGCCGCGCCAATGCTGCCTGCATCGCCACCGTTATTGAGCGTATTCGCGCTTAAGATGCCTGCGCTGATGGTAGTAGATCCAGTGTAGGTGTTGGCACCGCTCAAGGTAAGCATACCGTCACCATTTTTGGTGAGTCCTGTAATCGTGCTGAGAACACTTGAAATCGCGGTATCACCATCGCCTGCCAAGGTAAGGCTATGGGCACCGTTAATGTCACCGCCTAGAGTCAATACACCAGCATTAGAAAAAATTGTGGTATCACCCGTTTGGGTAATCGAGCCTGAGATAGTATTGTCTCCAGACCAATTAACAATCGCACCTTCGCCCGGACGAAACCCGGCACCTTTTACAGAAGTAATATTGTTGGCGATAGTCAACCCGGTTACGTCAAGAACCAACTCACCGTTCAACCCACCATCGCTAATAGATACATTTCCAGTTCCCAGGGCAGAATTATTCCTGACAACCAAAGGTCCATAGTTGATGTTTGTGCCCCCCGTATAGGTGTTTGCCCCTTCCAGGAAGAGGACACCCGACCCGACCTTGGTCACGGAGCCGGTTCCTGTCCCTATCACGCCTTTCACAGCTATTTCCCACGCGCCTTCCAACCTGAGATTATGGGTGCCGTTAATGTCACCGCTCAGGGTTAACTGATTCGAAACCGAATTAATAGTGGTGTCGCCGGTTTGAGTGATTGTTCCCGATATATTGTTATTCCCACCTAAATTTATGATGGCACCAAGCCCGGTTGTGCCTGTACCCGCCACGGTAATAGCATTCGCGACATCCTCTATGGGCGATCCTCCAAACTCACCAAGCATGAGTGCGGCACCGCTATTGACAGTCACGCCGCCAGCGCCATTACCAAGAGTACCCGCTCCCCGGACAGTCAACTCGCCTGTGTTGATCTTAGTTTCACCGGTGTAAGTGTTCGCGTTGGAAAGAACCCATGAGCCCGTGCCGTCTTTAGTCACAGCCAATTTTCCGCCGCCTGCGCCATTGCCGATAACACCAGAGATTTCATTACTGCTCGGATTGACATCGCCATTGTTACCCGCATTTGCGCCATTCAGTGTGAGCGTTGTGGTATTCCCTGATGTGGATACGCCTGTCACTCCGCCGCTGATGTGCATGACGCTAAATTCCGATGTCGCATTCGAAGTGAACGCTGCCGTACCGTTGTTGCCCTGAAGTGCAATGTCCGAACTGACCGTGTCGATATGGCCACCATTGGTGCTGAGCGACTGAATCGTGCCGCCATTTGTCAACGCCAAAGCGCCTGTTTGCAGGGTGTAGCCGAAAGCGGAGGTATTGTTAAAAACAATGTTTCCGATGTTCCGGCCACTATCAACTGTGACAGCTCTATGATCTGTCAGGGTTTTACTAAATGTTGCGGTTCCAGGGCTTGTGGTGCCAGGTGCAGCAAGGCCGGGAACATCCCCTCCCTGCCAGTTGGCGGCATCAACCCAGCTGCCGTTAGCATCTACATTCCAAATACCATCAATTGAGCCTTGCGCAAATGCAGGCATGGAAAGCGAACAGACTATTGAAAGCACGATAATTTCGTAACATAACTTATTCATTGGATAGCCCCTTTTCGTTCAGGCACAGTTGGCCTAATAATTGGATTTGGTTGATTTGTCAAACAGGTCAATCACTAAAGTCACTTGTCAGCTGCAAATCCTACCTGTTAGTAAGAGCAACTACTAAGGTAACTCGCAATAAATACCGCTCACCCTATCGTTCCCACGCTCCGGTGTCACTGCCCACAGTTAAGCATCGTAATAATATAATACTGCGGCTGGAGTAAAACAGCTTTAGCTGTTTTTACAGGCAATAGCTGAAGCGATTGCACTCCGTTTTTAAAAAATTTCGCTTAACTGTGGGCAGTGACGCTCCCGCGTCACGCAACGCCGGAGCGTGGGAACCAGGCAGATTCTGGGGGTTATTTTCTGCGTACTACCTAAATAAAGAGAACAGGGTTGTCGGGTTTAAATTTTTTAAAATTGTAAACCCAAGCAATATAAAAGTCTAACAAAAAGGTTGGTTCGCTAAATAAACACCAGTAAGTAGTAAGTAGCCTTGATGAAGCAAAGCAGAATCGAGGCTTTATCAGCTCCGAATACCTCAATTTTCAGAACCTCACAGTAAACGAACCATAAACACCGGAAAAGCCCTCTCTTAATTGGGTATCAACTTTGCCGATGAGCGCAATTTCCTCCTTTAAGTTCAGCTTTAGCTCTCCGCCGACATTAAAACTGTTGACTGCAGGTTTGGCACCATTGGAGCCAAAGGCTGCGCCGCCACCGTTAAAGGTGGAGATGACCGCGAACGGGTCGCCAAAGAAATCATACAGCCATTTGCTGTGTAACTCTGGGGTTACTTTGCCCCATTGCGAACTCAGGGTAGTGGCTATCCTTCCGCCCAGACCGG
>JBAXTQ010000283.1:0-4427 GCA_037130115.1 Methylococcaceae bacterium | reverse complement strand
GATAAATCCCCCTCATTCCCCCTTTTTCAAAGGGGGAGGTGAATACTTACAAAAATAATAAGATCAAGACCCGCAAAGAGAAAGCGGGCAGATTATTCTGTCCGCTTTTTTTGCCGGCAACAGAGTTGTGTTTACTCCGTTAATGATTTTTTATAATCACCGTCACTTCAAAAGTTTTAAGCGGCACCACATTGTGCTCAAAAGATCGATGGTAGATCAGTTTTACTTCGCTTTTGCCAACGGCAACGGCATGAAGCGTTATCACTTCAACGCCACCCGACCCCATCATGTTATTGTCGGCAAAAAAGGCTGTCTTAATCTGACTTAAAACATTCAAATCGAGTGGGATCAGCTCCCAAGCATAACCCGTCGTAGGATTTCCCGGTAATATAACGTCCAGCTCATCACCCACCCCTATTTCAACGGTTTTGCCGGAATCGTTTTCGTTTAATTTCATAGCTTGACCCGCCAAGGTGTTGTCAACATGACCCAACATCAATGCAAAAAATATAATTGCGCCGGTTTGAAGCCATTTTGTGTTGACGTAGCCAGTAACCTTATCCACGCTTAACTTAACGTTAAGCCGGAAATAGTCGGAGTTATATCGATTCATCATCAAACTCTGCGCTTTATTAATTCGGTAACTGTTATTATAGCGGCATTTTTTTATTCGACAGGCTTTATGCGTTTAGATCGCCCTCGCATTACGCCACAGAGTGAATCCAGGCAATTTGCATTTTTTAGATTACCAGAGCGTTGCCATGACAACATTGACAAACCATCAAAAACTGCTTGCCATTGCGCTTGAAGAAGCACGTAGCGGACAGGCTCAAGGCGGCATCCCGGTAGGCATGGCGTTGTTTTCCGCAGACGGCATCTTGCCCGATCGAGGACACAACCGTCGCATTTAGGAGGGTGACCCTTCAAGCCATGGCGAAAAGAATGCCTTTCACAAGGACGGTCGCCTGAAAACCTGCTGCGACAAAATCCTGATCACTACCCTTAAACCTTGATACATTTCGATACAATTCAGTTATAGAACATTATTATTTTTTAGTTTATAGTCTTTCAGAAATTAAATTTCCATTACATGAAGCTTGCAGCCCATACGGATAACATCCCTTAAAGAAATGGTATCCGTTAAGATCGAAATTATTTATCTGAAAATCTATAGTATTGAAAGTAAAAGTCTCTCATTTAGTGAGTGACAATTTTACAAAAACCATCCCTTCCAGAAAGGATACCTGTTCCGGCTTAAGTGGACAACCTTTGCCGGTATTGCAGCGGCTTGATACATCAATTCAACATAGGTAACGTAATCGTTGGAGAAGCTGTCAATTTTTCCGGCGGTATTGCTTGCGCCAAAACGGCATCAACATGATTGATCTCAACTCGACTGAATGTATCTATATGATGGCCAACTTTATGAGTGCCCATAATGGGTTATGGAACGAAGAGATCGGTGAACTGTGATAAAGTCGTCCTCAACCCAACTGATTTTGTTAATCGCGATGCTGGCAACTGTTATGTCGGCATCAGCAGGCAGTGCGATGCCGATGCCCGAACTTGATCAAGTAACATTGCAACTAAAATGGACGCATGCCTTTCAGTTTGCCGGCTACTACGCCGCCAAAGAACAGGGTTATTACCGCGAAGCCGGACTGGATGTACGTATCGAAGAAGGAAGCGCCACTATTGATCCCGCTGACACGGTGACGAAAGGCAAGGCAGACTTCGGTATTGGCACCAGTAGTTTGCTGCTACGAAGAAACGCCGGTCAGCCTATCGTGGTGCTGGCCGTTATTTTTCAACACTCGCCTTATGTGCTGCTGGCTCGCCAAGACAGTTCCACGCAAACGCTCCAAAACATAATGGGCAAACGTTTGATGCTGGAGTCACAGGCCGATGAACTGCTTATTTATCTAAGCAAAGAAGGTATTCCGCTTGATCAAATCAAGCAAATGGAACACAGCGCCAACCCTCAGGACTTGATCAAGGGCAAAGTCGATGTCATGTCTGGATACGTCACTAACGAGCCTTATTTTCTCAATCTTGCGCATTTTCCTTATCAGATCTTTACCCCACGCTCTGCCGGGATTGATTTTTACGGTGACACCCTGTTCACCACCGAAAAACAAATTTTAGACCATCCGCAGCGGGTTAAAGCATTCCGGGATGCCAGCCTGAAGGGGTGGCGCTATGCCATGGCGCATCCGCAAGAAATCGCCGAGTTGATTTTTGCCAAGTATTCGCAACAGCATCCGCTTGCCGCCTACCTGTTTGAAGCCCAACAGATGATACCGCTAATCCAGCCTGAGTTTATTGAAATAGGTTACATCAATCCGGGGCGCTGGCAATATATTGCGGACATATACATAGAAATGGGCAAACTGCCAAAAGATTTTTCACTCAAGGGCTTTCTTTATGAGGCTCAGCCAAGTGTAGATCTGACCCATCTTTATAAAATACTGGCGGTGTTATTCACTATTTTGTTACTGGTGTCGACCTTGGCACTGACTATTTATAACAACAATCGTAAATTGCGAAACCTTGATAAACAAAACCGCATCATTGCCGCTAATTTAAGGCAAGCCAAAGCAATCGCAGAGCAGTCTTTAGCCGACCAGCACGAATTCATTGCCATGGTTTCGCATGAATTCCGTTCACCGCTCGCTGTCATTGACTTATCTGTACAGCTACTGACACTGAAAATTGCAGGAGATGCTGACACTGCCGTCATTATCGGCCGCATCCGCCATGGCATCACACGACTGTCCAGTTTTCTTGATAACTGCCTGACCGAAGATCGCCTGAATAGCCATGGCTTAACACTGCAAATATCGCCCATCAACCTTCAGCAACTGGCGACTGTGATACAGGAGGATACCGCTCAGCTTATTTCCCCTGGCCATCAGATTATTATAGAAACTGATCCCGACTTACCGATACTCTTCGCCGATCGGCAACTACTCAACATCTTGCTGATTAATCTACTCGACAATGCCATTAAATATTCGTCAACAGGTAGCGAGGTCAGGCTGCGTATCCTCTGCAATGACGCCACCTGCCTCTTTGAAATCATTGATCAGGGGCGTGGCATACACCTCAATGAACAAATACTGATTTTTAATAAGTACAGTCGCGGCCAGGGTGTTCAACACATAGCCGGAGCCGGAATTGGCCTGTCTTTGGTCAAGAATATTGTCGAGATGCACAGTGGCAGCATTAATGTTAACAGTCGTGTTAACGTCGGCACCTGTTTCACGGTAACCTTTCCATTAAACTTAACGCCCCTGTTGGCACATACGTTATGACCCTTGACTCATCACCCAATCTACCCCGCATCGTCGTTGTTGAAGACGATCCCGGTCAACTACTCGGCCTGCTTGATTATCTGCACCTGGTCGGTTACCCTGCCTGGGGTGCAGACTGTAGCGAAGCCTTATACAAAGGTCTGTTGATAAATCCGGTCGACGTGATCATTCTTGATATCGGCCTGCCGGGCGAAGATGGCTTAACTATCGCCCAACATCTGCGTGGGCTACCCAATCTTGCCATTATCATCCTGAGTGCTCGCGCCAGTCTGGACGACCGCATCGCCGGACTTGCTATCGGTGCCGATCGATATCTGGTTAAACCGATTGATCTGGCTGAGCTGGTCGCCAATATTGAGGCGGTGACACGTAGCCAAAGCTTTATCGCCGCACCGCCAATCGAGCGTGTTAAAGAGGAATTAAAACCGGACACCACTTGGCGTCTAAACAGCCAGCATTGGACGCTAACCTCCCCACGCGGCACAATGCTGCAATTGACAGATCGCGAATTTCGGGTGCTACAGATATTGATGTCAGTCCAAGGGCAGATTGTTGACAAGCGGGGTATTGCCGACCTTATCATCGGTTCACGCATACTCAATAGTCATGAGCGCCTGGATGTACTGCTGGCTCGCCTGCGCAAAAAAGCCGGCACCCTGTTAGAAGACCCCTTACCCATCAAAACAGCGCACCAAATCGGCTATGCCTTTACAGCCCCAGCCGAAATTGATTAAACTGATTTTTGGCATCCTTTATTCATCGGTTTACACTTTTTGCAACACCCATCGCGTAGGTCGGATTAGCGACAGCGCGACCCGAAAGAAATTATTAGTATCTAAAGGCCGAGGTCTTAAACCAGCAAGGAAGATTAAGTAACAGAAACTGCGTAGGTAAGAATTTCGGGTACTCTGTACCAGCAAATTCATTTCGATACGGGTCGGCGTTGAAATCCCGACCAAAACGCTTCAAGACCTCAATCACTTTCAAAATATGAGTGACGGGATTGCAATCCCCCATCACTCGTCAGTCTGTTTATTCTTGAATATTATCTAAAAAAAGGCTACCAACTTAAGCCGGGACAGATAACTTTCCGGGAACGCCGAGCCCCAGCTC
>JBAXTQ010000282.1:0-4450 GCA_037130115.1 Methylococcaceae bacterium | reverse complement strand
TGATTATTTAAGATTACTGTTTCAATTAGCACGTCAAATCACTTCCCATTCAATGATGAATAGTCGTTCGGATTCAGTTTTTTGGGTGAGGCGACGTTCCAGTGTTTCTATCAGACCATCGCGCTTTTCGATAATACTGTCTTCGACCTGAAAAATCTCTTGTCGTTGGCGACGTTGCTGTTTCTCCAGCTTTTGTATCTTTTGCTGTATATCATGCTGCTCGTCAAGATGGGTGGCAAGCCTCGCTTGCCGTTGCAGGATTTTAATTTGTTCTTTAGTGTCTTTGAGTGCTTTTTCAGCCGCCAGTACCAAGTCATCGGCCCATTTTTCAAGCTTTTCACGCGCTTCGTTAAAGTGCTTGTTGTTGGTTTCCAGTGATTGGCTGATGGTGGCTTGGGTGTGTCGTTGTGCTTCAGCGACCAAGCGCTGGTTAATCGCTTCGGGTATGTCGGCTAAACCGGCATTCTCGGCAACACAGTTAAACAGCTTTTCACAGGTTTCTTGCTCCAGAGGCAAGCCTTGATTATCAATCGCTGAAAAAAGTAGGTGTTCTTCACGTTCATAGCTTTCTATTGCCAGTGTCTGTAAGGTTAAATAGCCGTGTTTACCGCGCAGTGCTTCTATGACATGCAGGCGAGTCGAATGCTGGCTAATATTAAAAACAAGACGTGCCGGTGGTGTGTCCAGTGCTTTAGCCTGGTCGATGACAAATTCACCTAACGGATGGGAAAGACGGTAAAGAAATGCGCCGTATTCTGCACGCATTGCTTCGGCTGTTTCTGAGGCTTGTGGCTTGCTTGCACTGGGCGTTGATTTGGATATCAGGTGATAACGACCGGCGATAATCGCCTGTGAGGGTGGCTTGGTCAGATCAAAGGCCAAAGCATCATCATCGAAGTGCGCCCGTTCATTCAGCATAAAATGGGACAGTGACCAGAAGCGTTTACTGAAGCGGTCAAGTTGTGCTTTGGCGTCGCTTAATTGGATGCGCAAGCGTTCATGTACGTCTTCATCAAAATTTTCGAGCAACATTTTTCGGGTGTCAGTCATCCGTGCCTGGATGCGTTCATCCATTTCCGTTTGTAGCGCTTTAAAGGCGGCATCAATTTCTGTGGGAGTGCGGCATTCTTGGTAGATCGACAAAATGCGTTTTTCAAAATCTACGCCGGATTCAATGCTGCCCAGCACATCATCGGACGCGCCAAAAACGCCATTAAACAAGTTGAATTTTTCAGTTAGCAATTCCAGTACGCGCCGGTCGGCTTCATTACGTTCGTTGAGAAAGTTAACGACGACGACATCATGTTGCTGGCCGTAACGATGACAACGACCTATGCGTTGTTCAACTCGTTGCGGGTTCCAAGGTAAATCGTAGTTAATGACCAAGGAACAAAATTGGATGTTCACACCTTCTGCTGCCGCTTCAGTGGCAATCATAATGCTGGCTTGATCGCGGAAATGTTCAATCAAGGCGGTGCGAATATCGATGTCTCTGGAACCGGCAATACGGCCTGTGCCTTGGTTTGCGGTTAGCCAGGTTTCATAAATAGCGGTCGCTTCCGGACTATTATTAGTGCCGCTGAATTGAACAATTTGGCCGGCATAACCATTAGCTTCCAGATAATCCTTTAAATAAACCTGAGTACGGCGTGATTCAGTGAAGATAAGCGCCTTACGTTGTGCTCCTGTGGTCTCCATTTGCTGAAAACCAATTTCCAGGGCGCTCAGTAAGCTGCGTGTTTTAGTGTCGGTGCCGATGCTGCGTGCCCAGGTGGCTAATTGTGCGAGCAGATCAATTTCTTCTTTTAATTGCTTGCGGTCGATAGTGGACGGGGTTGTGTCACTTTCTTCTGGTGGGTCAATATCCAGAATTTCATCGAGTAAATCATTTTCAATGTCTTCGTCGCTGATCAGTTGCTCGGCAAAGTCAGGATCATCCTGTATTTTATCAGCACGCAAGGCTTCCAGTCTGAGCTTCATGGTCTCAAGCGTACCGGCAATTGCCACGGAAGACGAGGCCAATAGTTTGCGTAGTATCAGTTCGGTAAGATGCCGCTGGCGATGCGGGATGGCATAGCTGTTTGGGCGCAACAAAAAGGTGCTGACCGCTTCATAAAGCCGGTGTTCGTCATCGGTCGGGCGAAAGGGTTGAGTGAGGGCATGGCGTTCGGTGTAGCGGATATATTCGGTGACTTGATTACGTAAAGTACGTCGACAAAAGCCTGATAAGCGCTGCCGCAAGCCCTCCATGTCGCCACCTTGTGATACATATTGACTACGAAAAGCATTGACGTCACCAAACAGGTGTTCGTCAATTAAAGTGGAAAGACCATACAATTCCAGTAATGAGTTTTGCAGAGGGGTCGCTGTCAGTAGCAACTTGCGGCAATCTTCCAGTGCCCAGCGTAAACCTTGGCCAATTTTATTACTTTCCCGGTAGGCATTACGCAGCTTATGCGCTTCGTCGATGACCACCAAATTCCAGGCAATGGCTTTTAGTTCTTCACGTATCCGGTTGGCATAGTGATACGACAGGATGATAATGGCTTTTTGGTTAAGCGGTGATTGCCCTTTTTTTAGGGTATCGCGCCAGGTTTTGGCATCCAGTACAACCACCGGCAGATTGAATTTCTCTTCCAACTCCAGCGCCCATTGCTTGCGTAAAGAGGCGGGACAGATAACCAATAAGCGTCGTTTGCGTTCCGACCAATACTGACACAGGACAATTCCCGCTTCAATGGTTTTGCCCAAGCCCACTTCATCAGCCAGCAAGACCCCTTTGGATAAGGGGGATCTTAAGGCGAATAAAGCGGCTTCAATTTGATGAGGATTTAGATCGACACTGGCATCAAATAGCGATTGTGACAGACGACCGACATCGTTGGCTCCATGCTGCCTTGTGAGTTCATGAGCAAAATATTTTGCGTGGAATGAGGTAATCATTTTATGAGGCAGATTAGTTTTATCCGCTTGCTTTTGATGCGGGCGGTGGCTTCTTTGGCTGAGGAATAGTAAAGCCCAAAGTTTAAGTGATTTATTAGCATTTTCTTAGATTTATTTTTTGTTAGGGTTTTTGATTTGTCGGGCGGTTGGGTTTGTCTGGTTTAATTAATGGAAATTTCTTACGTTTCTGAAAGGATTACCTGTAAACATTTAAGATATTTTTTCGACTCAGCACAAAATCCGTTTAAACCAGTATAATCAGTGTCATCCGTGTTCTATAATTTAGACTGACATCTACTGAGTAGTTAATATTTCATGTTAATTAATACGACATTTAAACCCGCTTGGTGGTTGAATAACGCCCATTTACAAACGCTGTATCCCGCATTAATCCGCAAAACTGCACCTCCCAAATTGCGACGTGAACGCTTAATAACGCCTGACAATGATTTTATTGACATCGATTGGTGCGGGGAGGGCAGGCAACCGTTAATTATTTTGTTGCATGGTTTGACGGGCAGTTCTCAATCTGTCTATATCAAAGGCTTGCAGCGTACTTTATTGCAGCAGGGTTTTCGCAGTGTTGCGTTAAATTTTCGGGGTTGCAGTGGTGAATTGAATTATTCAGCGCGGTGTTATCATTCCGGTGAGACGGAAGATATTCATTTTCTTTATCAAACCCTGCGCCAACGTGAGCCGGACACGCCTTGTGCTGCGGTCGGCTTTTCATTGGGCGGAAATGTGCTGCTAAAATGGCTGGGTGAGCAAGGCAATCAACTGTCGTTATTTGCCGCGATAGCCGTTTCTGTGCCGTTAGTATTAAGTATCTGTGCAACCAAGCTGGATGGCGGCTTTTCCAGGCTTTATCGTAAAAAGTTGCTGGGTGACTTAAAGCAGCATATCCAGGCAAAACAACGGCATTTAGAACAGCAGGGAAAGCGGCTGGAAGCCAATAGAATTGAACGGTTAGGTGATTTATCGGGTATTAAATCATTTTGGCAATATGATGACCGGGTGGTGGCCAGGTTGCATGACTTTAAAAATGCACACGACTATTATCAACGCTCCAGTTCCCGCCAGTTTCTTAAATCGATAGCGATAGCGACATTGTTAATTCAAGCCGTTGATGATCCTTTTATGACGGAAGACGTGCTTCCTGATCTGGATGAATTATCAGCAAGTGTTCATCTGGAAATTACTCAGGGAGGCGGGCATGTAGGATTTATTGCCGGCGAAATTCCGTTTAAACCGGATTATTGGTTGGAACGACGTATTCCCGAGTTTTTAAAGCAACAGTTGTCTTTTGATTCGGGTCATTCCGGTTGAGTTTTTTTGGTTACCTACTTAAGGCGGGGCAGTTTAAGGTTAAATCGTTCGCTGAGCGGAGTCGAAGCGGACAACTCGCTTCGACTCCGCTCAGCGAACGGTTTCTTTTAATGCTTTATCATTAAGTCAGCAATTCAGAGCATCTCAAGCCACCCTAAAAAAACAATAGCTTACGATGTAA
>JBAXTQ010000281.1:0-4454 GCA_037130115.1 Methylococcaceae bacterium | reverse complement strand
AGACCACCCAAGCGTAGCGCGTGGTGGCGTTTCCGGCACTCTCGTTCAGCGTGCCGGAAACGCTTATTCTCGCTTGCGCTCGAAAAGCTTTATTTCGGCCTACGCAGTTTCCGGCACTCAATCTTTAAATTGAGTTCGGGAACGTCAAGGTAAGAAAACTTGATGATTGAGTATAAATATATTGGGTTTTGTATAGCATCAAGGCTACACATTAATGCCGGGGAACCGCTCTAACTTCGGTATTTTTATCCAGACTAAAAAGGGATGGCTTTTGTTGTGGTAAACTCCTGATTTTGGCTAGCGTGGCTTTGCCGACTAGTCTCAGCTAATTTTTTTTGTAATCCAAGGGAGCGATAAAACACTATGAGCCAATTTATGCAACTCGGCCAGGCTGCCATCCAAAATAAAAATATGGCCGAAGCCGTGGATTGGTTTACCAAAGCCTTGGAAGAAAGCCCAAAAGATCCACAAATTCAGGCCTGCCTGGGGCAATCGCTTTGCTGGCAAGGCCTGCGTGATCAAGGAATAATACATTTACGGCAGTCCGGGCAACTGTTGCTAAAAAAAGCCCGTAAAAATAGAGACATTAATCTGGCACTGGATATGGCCGATCAATTGCAATATTGGCATGACTATCCGGGCGCACTTGAGGTCTGTAAACAGGCGGTGCAGATCAATCCGGACGTGGTTCGGGGTTATCAATTACTGGCGTTGAGCCATTCCCGTTTAAATCAAAAAAAATCCGCTTTGGCCGCCGGTCGAAAAGCCTTGCAACTGGTGCCAGGCAGCGCAATGCTTGCCATTTTATTGGCAACGCTGGAGGCAGCCGATGGCCTGACGGCAGAGGCCAAACGTCGCTTGGAAAAAGTGCTGAAAAATCCGTTACTAACGCCCGAAGAAAAATTCAGGGCGCACAAAGAACTGGCTCGCTTCCTCGATAAACTGGGCGAGTATGATCTCGTGTTTACGCATTTGCACCAATCAGCCGAGGTTTCCAAACGCTTGCCGGAAGTCTTGCGTCAGGATGCCGGTTTAGTGCCGCAGATGCTGGAAACCAATAAAATCGAATTTGACCGCGAATTACTGGGACGCTGGTCAAACACCCCGTTTCCGGCTGAGCCCCCTGCCCCGGTTTTCTTGCTGGGATTTATGCGCACCGGCACCACGTTAACTCAGGAAGTATTAGGCGCTCACCCTGATATTTTTGTCGCTGACGAAACCGATTTGATTGTGACTGTGGTTAAAGAATTAAACCGGCTTTCCAATAATCAGGGCAGCGTACCCGAACAACTTCGGAAACTTGATTTGGCTGGCGTGCTGCATTTGCGTGATTTTTACCGAAAACGGGCACAATCCTTGTATGGCGACAAAATGGAAGGTCGTTTGTTGCTGGATAAAACCACCATGAATACCATTGATTTAGGACTCATCAATTGTATTTTTCCCGATGCCAAACTGGTTTTTTTACTACGCGATCCTCGCGATGTTTGCTTGAGTTGCTTTATGCAAACCATGATTCCCACACCGTCAACCGTGCATTTACTGAGCTGGCAAGGCACTGCACAGTTTTACGCGCAAGTGATGACTTGGTGGATGACCGTTAAACCCAAGCTAACCATGGATTTTATTGAATTTCGTTATGAAGATGCCGTGTTTGAATTTGAACCCGCCTTCCGCAAGGTTTTTGATTTTTTAGGCTTGGATTGGGATCCTGCTGTTGTAGATTTTCACAAACACGCCGCCGGTAAATATATCGCCAGCCCCAGCTTTAACCAGGTCGCGCAGCCATTATATTCATCATCCGTGGGGCGCTGGCGTCATTATGAAACGGAATACGCCGCAATCTCGGCTTGGTTACAACCGGTCATCAACGAATTTGGCTATGACGACTGAAAGCAAATTAATAATTTGGTGGGAGCGACGCCCACGTCGCGAATAAGTCGCGAGACAATCGCGACGTGGGCGTCGCTCCCACCGTGTTTCGTGAGACAAGGCTGTTTGCGAGAGCAAAACAGCCCGTTGCGCTTAAAAGAAATTAAGCGGCGCTGTTGTTGCGACGACGTAAACCTATAAAGCCCGCCATGGCACTGCCAAACAACCAAATGGTACCAGGAACGGGCACAGCGGCGGGGGTGACTTGAATTAAATTTGTGGTCAATGATTCAGTGCCACGTGTCATATCCAAAGCAGAACCACCTTGAGAGCCTGCACCTACCCCACTCACATAGATAAAGCCTGTTGTAGTAAACCAGTTGGAAGCAATGATTTCAGGATCAGCATCTCCCAGTACTGCTCTGGATGGCTGGTAGTTTAAAAAAGAGAGGTCTGCCAAGGTATGCGTAAATGCCGATACTAACGAGTTACCAGACCAAGAAACCGTAAAGTCAGAAATTTCAGTGAAATTTGAGAAGATTGAGCCTTTAATCCAGCCATCACTATTGACGTCACTAGCACTAAATGAACCTGAAATAGACGCACCTTCTTCATAACCCGTTTGGGTAAAGGTGTAGAGCGATGCCTGCGCGGGCGCAGTCATCATAGAGCCGGCAAGTAAAGCGGCAGCCAAAAATTTAATAATCATGATTAATAATCCTTATGGCGCAGTAGTTGCGGGTAGTACAGTTGAGTAGCGCGTACCGTTAGTGATGCCTTCAACGCCAAAAGTGTTGGTAAAGTTACCGACGAAGGCTTCTTTGTTGGGGGTGAACTGCAGGTCAAAGTAAGAATCGATATGAACCACTAAAGGAACCGGATCAAAACTTATGGTAGCCGTTGCTGAACAATTGGTATTCATGGACGCTGTACCATAAACCGGACCACTAAAACCGGCTTCGTTAGCGGCGTTATGGCCAAACTCACAGTTGCCGGTTAAAGCGCCGCCAGTAGCGATATTGATGGTGCAACGACCCATGTGGTTATGATGATTGATAGCCGCTTGGTACATGACATAATTGCCCGCCAAATTGGCTTGTGTGCAAGGTGCGCTTGCCGCAAAAGCTTGTGAAGATACCAGCAGTGTTGTAACGATAAATAAGATTTTTTTCATGATTAAGCTCCTCGATTGTTATTGTTTTGAATTAAATGAAATGCCCTTAACACTAATTCGAGCGCAATAATAAAGCTAAACTTAAGATTAAATGCTGATCATTCCTATGTGAAACGTAGTATTTCTTATGCTGTAGGTATTAGTGCGGCATATCACACAGTTATTTTAAAAAGTGTGTGATATGACACAGTTTAATAAACCTAAATCGTGTCTGGCGCGGCAAATTTATAACTCAGACCCTCAGTCAGCGTTATAGGCGTGCAAATAAAACAGGCTTGATTTTTGCTAGTCATTAAATAACAGCCCATTTAAACAAAAGCGATATTAAGTGACAGTAGCAACAGCCCAAGCAACCCGTTTTTATACGATAAACAGCACCGATTTACCGGTACATAAACAAACCGACACCCCTAATTTGATTGAGTCTTTGCCGAACGACCTTGGTGAGGGGCATACGCGTATCTATTCTATTAATGAAGACCTTAGCTATATTGACACCCATTACACACCCAACAAAAATGTTGCAATAGTCAGTAAAATTGATGATCAACAGCCGCGACTGGTCGTCACTATTGCTTTAAAGGGCCAATCTTCTTTTGCGGGCTATCAAGGCCAAGCCATTTTTTTTAAGGAAGGTTACACCACCATTGCCGCCTTTAAATCCAGTCATGGTGAAAGGCAGTATCCGGCGAACAAACAAATAAGACAGCTTCGTTTTTCGGTCAGAAAACCGTGGGTAGATACCTACTTGGGAAAAGAAAAATCTGCGCACTTGTTTGGCAAGGAAACCATTCATTTAATCAGTCATCGGCCAATAACCACGCAGGGCTTAATCGCGGCAAGGCAGTTGGTGGAGTTTAATGTAAAAAAAGAATTGCAACACTTGTTTATACAAGGTCATACCATGACCCTGTTGGCAGCCGAGTTGGCTAATCTTGTTGATGTTGATCCGCAGTGTACAGACGGATTTACCCCCAAAGATAAAGTGACGATTGATATATAGCACATAATTTGTTAATATAAATTACTTTTTATTAACAATTATTCTATAATGAAATACTATACCAGCCGAGATGCAGCGAAAGCACTTGGCGTTCACCCCAATACTTTAAGGAAAATGGCAGATGCAGGCACTATCGATACCATCAGAATATCAGGTCAACGACGTTATAACGTTGACGGGTATCTTGGCGAGCGAGCCAGTGAAAACATCATTTGCTATTGCCGAGTGTCCAGCTATAAACAAAAAGATGATCTTGGACGACAAGTCGCTTTTATGCAAGAACGCTACCCCAAAGCGGAAATCATCAAAGACATCGGCTCCGGCCTTAACCTTAAGCGCAAAGGGCTTAATGCCATTTTGGAACGCGCAATGCAAGGAGAACAGCTCACGCTTGTGGTTGCCCAC
>JBAXTQ010000280.1:0-4465 GCA_037130115.1 Methylococcaceae bacterium | reverse complement strand
AACATAAAGCTCCCTCTCCCTCCGGGAGAGGGCTGGGGTGAGGGTGGTCGAATGTAGCTTTACCTCTACATGGCTCTATAAATAAAAAGCCAAAAAACTTGAGAAAAAGTTAGAGAACGCGGCAATTCGAGCACAAAAAGAAAAGCAAACCGACCTGACCCATCAAATTTATACCACCGTCAACCATCATTTTCATCGGCTGTTTGATTGAATGCGTGAACCGGATGATTCGCGCAAGAAAGTATCCCCGCTTGAATTGGCGGCGCATTTGACCGCTTGTCTCGCCATTTGACAATCAGTTTAATTCAGATATTTTATATAAATAATAGGCATCCTTCATCCCTCGGTTTACACTTTTTGCAATTACAGAGGTTATCATCATTTTTTGTGATAAAAAAGTGTCAACTATTTTCGGGCTTCTATGAAGGATGCCAAAATAATAACAATATAATGGAGTTTGAAAATGACGCGATATCATGGTTTGGGGATGGTTATTTTAATGTTGGCAGCCAGTCATGCAGGGGCTTATGGTGTGGGGGACAATAGCCGTAGTGGCAGTGTCTATACCTGTACTAAACCTCGATTTACGGATTTTGTTCCCGCAGATAAAGCAGTCGTTGCACCAGGTTCCAGCTTCTCTTTTAGGGCTTCTGGAAATACCCATCCGGAAACGATTAAAGTCACTGTTAAAGGCATACCTGCTACTATTGAAGTTGGGCCAAAAATTCCGGACACCAGTGTGACTGTTCATGGAACGCTACCCGCTGAATTAAAAAATACTTATGCCAAAATTCTTGTTGATGCTGAAAGTAATTGTAAGGGGAGTGGTAGTTGGTTGGTAAAAATAACAGAATAGCTTAAACAGTTGGTTGATTTAGGCACCTGAATGATTTGGCTACCCACTTAAACAGGGAAAATGGCGGAGGATCAACCGTTTGCCCTGAGGTAGTCAATGATTTAAGGAACGTGCATGAAATAACTTGACCACTTATATCCCCTCACCCCAACCCTCTCCCGAAGGGAGAGGGAGCAAGATGCCTAAGTTATTTCATACGCATTCCTAAGCCAAACTTTGTTTATGCTTATATAACTTGTTTTCGATGTGTATAAAAAAACTATTTGAGAGCAGTGCGGGATACAGTGACAGCATAATCACCGGAAACCAGCGTAAATGCATACTCAGTAATAGACTTAAATGAAATAAAACGCCTATTACAAGAGCCAGTCTGCGGGTATAGGGGTTGAGCAGCAATACTGGAAACAATAACTCCCAGTATCTGATAAACCACGCAAATCCTGCCAATACTGGCTTTATTAAGGGATAATCAATAAGCAACCAACCATCCCATCGTGAATATTCAGGATGAATTAAAACATATTGGATAATTGTGCCGTCTTCCCATTCAATACTATGAAATTTAACCCAGCCCGAGACAAAATAAACCAAGGCAATTTGAAACTGTATCAAACGTAATGGCCAAACCATAACTTGTTGAGATGTTTTCTGTAAACAGGCATCAACTGACCAGCAATTTCCGCAGGGTGACAGCATTAAATAAAAACACATCATTTTAAGTATCGCATCATCCCCATCCATCATTAATGGATTTCGATTCCACAAAGATACCCATACCAGCCAAGTTATAAAGGCAGTGCAGCGACTTTGCCAACCTATCATCATAAGAAAAGCGGCTAATATCCCCAGGCTAATAACGGCATAAGCCAACAAAGTGAGCTGCCAATCTGTATGGATAAAAAAAACAGACCAACTGCCGCCATTTTGACTGGCAATTTGTTGAATATCGCCCAGCCAACCTAAACGACTAAACTGGCTGTCGATATAAGGCAAAAGCCCTAAGAAATAACTGCATGACAAGCCGCCAAACAAAATCCTTAAGGCCGCGTATTGCCTGACATCAATTAACTTAAACCATAGCTTGTTCCATCCGGCCTGCATTAATTATGCTCCCAAAGTATCTTATCTGTTCGGTAACCTGATTTAGGTATATCTTTAAGGTCGGGATAGAGCTCAAATTGATGAACCAGTAATTGAGTAGAATCATTATTGGAAAAATCGTTAGGTTGACGAGTTTGGTAATAGTGCGTAAAAGCCTGTAACAATTCAGGATCGTTTAAATTGATCAAGGTTTCCGTTAATCGATAGTAACGACTGCTATTGCTAAAAATCGCAAAAGTCTCAACGTTATCCTTTAAATTACTAAATAAAATTGGACCTTTACAGCTTGTTTCTCCAGATTTGTTATCCGTATAAAGGTTATTACAAACTGATAAGTATTGATGAAACTTTGGACTCTGTGGCGCAAAAAAGTCCCAGTATTGTTGGGAACCGGTTATATCAATATAACGGGTTAACAAGCCTGTTGGCCAACTGCTTTCAGAAAATTTTAGCCATTTAAAAAGTTTAGTTTCTATGGTGGCTTGATTAATATCTTCTGCGACCATACCGGCAAAATTGTGTGGTAAAGTCCACCAGAAAATGGCTGTCATGTGTAACAGGCAAAGAATAGGAATGGCTATTTTTTTTATATTAGCCAGATTCTGTTGATGTTTCATCTCAGTCACAGAAGAACCGATAAAAATGACAGCATCCCCATGTAATTAATAGATTTTTTCTCATATCGAGTGGTCATTCTGCGGTAGTATTTGAGTTTATCAAACATGCATTCGACTCCATGCCGTTCCTTACAATGCTTGGTTTCAACGGGTAATTCCATGCTGCATGAACAGCACCCCAAGCGTGACGGGGTTTGCAACCCCGTTACTCACGTTTTACCCTCCCTGAACTAAACAGCTATCCATACCTAACGCAAACTTTTTGAATAACGGTAAATACCAAACGTTTAGGGCGGGCTTGCAAACCCCGCCCCGCGTTCGGAGGTCTGACCTCATTGATTTTAAATGCGTTTTTCAGCATCTTGATAGACTTTTTCTTTGTTTCTTTTGCCAGCAGCAATGACCGTGACTGATACAATATCATCATCTACCCGATAAACTATTCTATATCCTGGTTGCCGGGGTTTTATTTTGTAACAATCTTTCATTCCAGAAAGAGCTGATGACTTTAACCTGGGCTGTTCTAAACGTTCTGCCAGTTTCTTTTTAAACTGAGATTTTATACTACCGTCCAGCTTATTCCATTCAGTTAAAGCGAGTTCGTGAAACCTTAATTTATAGGTCATCTATACTTAACTCAACAAATGGTCCATTTGCACGTTCAAGGATAAGCTGTGTATCTTCTAAATCTTCAAGTCTTGCTAAAAGTTTTTCATAAAATGCAGCGGGTAACAGGTAGGATTCAGGCCTGTTGTGATTAAGAATAGCAATAGGACTCTCATCTGATTGTTTAATTATGGAAGCATAATTACGCTTTAATTCTGTAACGCTAACCGTTGTATTGGCAAATACAGTGTCCATCATAACTCCAATTTGATGCTAATTTGAATGTCAAATATAACATTTTTTAAATAGATGGCTAGTGTTAATTTTTATATTAAAAACATTTAAATAGCGGTCTGTCACTTATTGTTTCCTTGATTTAGCAGGTAAACATTCCATGCAGACATAAAAAAACCATCCAACCCCGTGGAGGATTGGATGGTTTATGTTATGTGTTCCGGTTGTTCGGGCAGGTTTGTTGAATTAGATAAAATCAATCGAGTTTGACCCCATTTATTTTTTAACTAAAATGTATCGCGTCAGTATCAATATGATGGCTAATCTTGGCCGTTTTGATAGCAAACAGCAAAGCAATAACCCCCCATAAAGCAATCAGTCCCATGCCTAAAAGGGCAGCGATTTCAATGGTCATTTTATTCCTCCTCTTCGTCTTGAATAGCCATGAGCAGGTGCGAGATAGTTTGGCAAACTATCCACCAAATGAACGCACCCAACAGTATTACCGGGCTGTTACTTGAATAACCCATGAACCCCAAGCCGACACCGCCAAAATTGGAAATCTTCTTCAGCTCTTCGGCAATTGATTTTCTAACTTCACGATCAAATTTAAGTTTCATGCGGCAAATATATCATAAAAACATTCCATGCCCACACAAAAAAACCATCCAACCCCGTGGAGGATTGGATGGTTTATGTTGGTGTGCGCTTTGACAGGTTATGCGTTTAACCTCGCGGGCAGAAAAACGCTGCCTACCTGGCTAATGTGTTTTTAGCACAGGATAAATTAACACTGCGGCAATAATTACAAATGCCATAATCATAAATAACGTAGCCATTACAATTCCTGCTTCAAATTTCATATACAAACCTATTCATTTGATAATTCGCTTTCCGTTGATAGATTTTGCAACCTGCAACTGGAATCCTGGTTGAGCAGTTTCAACCGACAGGTGCAATCCCCCCTAAGGGGTTGCACACCGGCTACGGCCTACTATTCTTGCTGCCTGTTACCAGTAAAGCCGGTATTAACCAAACTTGTCAGCAGTAA
>JBAXTQ010000028.1:0-27397 GCA_037130115.1 Methylococcaceae bacterium | reverse complement strand
ATCCCGCTGCTTTGCCAGCAGGCACCGAGGAGACGTTTTTCTGGCGTAATCGTAACGTGGAAAGTCGTCCAACGGCTATTCTTGTCCACCGCGTCATGTTGAGTAATGATGCTGGTGAATTAATTCTTTCCCGGCAATTTTATGCCGGGCATTCTTATAACTCCAATCAGCTCACTATTGCCTGCTTACCTTACCGCGATGGCTCCCTGCTTATCTATACAAATCGAACTTTTACAGACCAGGTTGCAGGTTTTGGCAGTAGCCTAAAACACTCTATTGGCGGTGAACAAGCGCGAGGAGAAATGACTAAAATGCTGAAAAATGCGCGTAAGGCACTTAAATAAACGAGTCCTATAAATCAGGATAAACCCATAATGAAAAATTCTAAAAAAATTAGCCCTATTAACGGCCCAGTGCAAACACGGTCTGTTATAAATCACACTTTTGGGGTCGGCTTGGCTGTGCTGGTGTTTGCTACACTGATGAGCGCTTGTGCGACTGAAGCCCAGTTTCTTGCCCAGAATTCTCCTTCAGCACTAAAAACCGCACTCACCAGAGGACAATTCGAGCTTGACTGTCCAAAGGCGATCGGTACGGTGCTTTCCCAGAAAGTCACTTATATTAACGGCTTGGGCGTAGGTATGGGGGGAGGTGGCGGCTATGAATGGACTGAATATACCATCGGTGTTAGAGGCTGTGGCAAACAGGCGGTTTATGAAACGATGTGTCGTGACCCGGATAATTGTAATGCCTTTGCACAGACCGGACGTGTTCTGGATAGTGGGCAATAACCGAAATTGTGGGCATGTTTTATTGCTTTGTCGAATGGATTGCCTCTCGATTCTCCAAGCTGTCATTACTGGTGATTATGGGTGTGTTGATTTCGCCGGTGAGTGAGGCGGATATAGAACCCAGATCCTATTCCAATATACCCGTTGGTCTCAATTTTCTTCTTGCCGGCTACACTTATATGAAAGGTAATGTGGCGTTTGCACCGACACTGCCCATCAACAACGCCAAACTGGAAACCAGCAGTGCTTTTCTTGCCTATGTCCGTTCACTGGATGTCTGGGGGAAATCCGGCAAAGTTGATATTATCATTCCGGAGGCTTGGTTATCCGGTCAAGCAGAGGTGTTGGGGCAACAAAGGGACAGGGATGTTGTTGGTTTTGCCGATCCCATGGTTCGGTTATATGTCAATCTTTTTGGAGCTCCGGCGCTGTCGATGAAAGAGTTTGCCAACTATAAGCAAGATACGATTGTCGGTGTTAGTGTGGCGGTAACTGCGCCGGGTGGGCAATACGATACACAGAAGCTGGTGAATATCGGCACCAATCGCTGGTCCATCAAGCCCGAAATTGGCGTTTCCAAGGCGTGGGGTGCGCTTACCGCCGAGGCTGCCGCTGGTGTATTCATCTTTACTGATAATAAGCAGCCGTATCAGGGGCAGACCTTGGCGCAGCAGCCGATGTATAACCTGCAAGGACACCTGATTTACAATTTTACTCCAGGCATTTGGGGGGCTCTTGATGTCAATTATTACACGGGTGGAAGAACCACTTTGGATAACAAGACGGCTGATAACCTTCAGCAGAACTGGCGAGTTGGTGCTACGCTGGCGCTCCCCATTACCCGGCAGCATTCCATCAAACTTTACGGCAATACCGGTGTTTCCTCGCGAACCGGGAGCGATTTCGACTTGGTCGGAATTGCCTGGCAGTACCGCTGGGGAGGCGGGCTTTAGCGGATTAGTATCTCAATTCAAACCCTATTTAGGAATGATTATGCGCTTAAAACACTTATTAATATCATCAGGAATCAGCCTGTTTTTTTTATTGATTGTCGGTTGTGCCAAAACGAATATTCAAGAGACTTACGAAATCGCCAATACCGGGATGCCTACACCAAATCCTGTGGTCATTTATAACTTTGCCGTGAACCCTGAAGATATTCAACAAAATTCCAGTTTTTTTGCGAAGATTCAAAGAAGTATTGCAAGCGACAATCAGACAGCGGAAGAGATTCAACTCGGTCGTGAGGTATCCGATGCCTTGGCAAGCGAACTGATACAAAAAATAGCCGCTTTGGGTTTAAATCCGCTACGCGCAGATCAGAGTTTGCGGGTGACTCCAGGGGCAATTGTGATTACCGGTTATTTCGTTAACATTGACGAAGGAAATAGATTACGCAGAAATGTTATTGGTTTGGGTATGGGGCAATCGGCTCTGGACAGTAAGGTGCGTGTATTGGCACCGTCCTCTTCGGGGTATCAGGAATTGATTGCTTTTGATGTCCATGCGGACAGTGGCAACATGCCCGGAGCCGCTGTATTGGGGCCGGCAGGCGCGGCAGCGGATGCCGGTACAGCAGCCGTAATCGCTACCAATGTAGCCGTGGGTGGCGTTAAAAGTTATAAGTCGGCTTCCGCTCAGCAGGCCAAACAAATGGCGGATAAGATTGCCGCCCACCTGGCCAAGTATTTTGCCCGGCAAGGCTGGATCAATCCTGGTTTGGCACAATAAACCAAGCAGCACCGCTTTTATTTCATGGGCAGGTGATTAATAATGCATCGCACACTAAAAAATCACCGCATCCTTAGCGGTTGCCCTGATGTTAACCCGGACTATTTTGAGGTCGTTCGGGTTTTATTAAGTCTTTTATGGTTGCTGATGTTAGCCCCAGTTTCAGTTTCGGCTACGCCGGCCTCCGCATTACTCAACGGGATATTGCAGCAATCACCCGATAAGTCGCTGTCAACAAAATCCACGATTGATCCTGTTGCGCTTACTGAGGAGATTAAGAAGAAACTTGCCACAGCCATGGGAGAACTCGCCCTCATGCCACCTGCATCAGAGACTGGAGCATCAGCTCCCAGAGCGTCTGCTGATGAAAATATCTATACTCGACGACTACATCTCAGACAGCTTGTGTTTATCTATCAGGGACAGCTTGCCCGTCTGGCAAGTTTGCAGATAAGTCAACAGCGCCGGCTTGAGCTGGAAAACCAAGCGGCCAACTGGTCTGGATTCAGCGAGCCGTCCCTCCATCCATTTCTAAGAGCTGATGAGCTGAACGAGTCAGTTGCCACACTCAATAGTCGGGTTGATGAGCTTGAATCCTGGGTCACGGCGCTTGACTTGGCGAGAACACAGGTCATAAACATTGCCGAGGATTCCGCAATAAAGCTAAGGCAGGCAGACGAGGCTGTAGAGCAGGCTACAGATTCACCTGACCTCCAAGCCAGCCTGGGCAGGGAACGTGATTTACTGAGGCTGCAAAATCAGATTGATTTGGCGCGTGCCATGGGCTTCCAGATTGAAAGACAAGCCGTTAATGAAGCACTATTGGAAAATAAGGCAAAACTGCAACTGGTTAACAAGCAGCTTAGTGTGGCATCAGAGCATATCGAGTTAACGCAGCAAGACATCGATCAGGTACAGAAAAATATTGATAGTGAAAGTCAAAAGATAACTGCCGAGCTTAAGCAAGGGTTATCAGCACTTAATTTTGAGAGTAAATCGGATAAACAGATAAGTATGACGGGGGAATCCGCTCAACCGCATAGCGCAGGGCAGGAACAACTTGAGCAGATACGCGAGGCGCAGCGGAATTCTGTCGATATTAAGTTGCAAGTTCTCAACAGAATATTGGTTTATCTGCAAATGCAGCGGGACATCTGGGATATTCGCTGGGCGTACGTCAACGTGACAGACCGTGCAAAAGCCGGTGAGGCTTATAACACGATTGTCCAAAATCAGACGATTCTGAAAGCTGTTCATGATTATGTCAACCAGCAGCGCCGTCATATTCTGACGCTGGTCACCAATCTGTCTGTTGATGAGCTGGATTCTTCAGTTGCCGGGTCTGACGCCTTGCGGGACGAGCTTAGAAAGCTTGATCTTGATCAGGTAGTTTTATACTCACGTCTAATGGGGACAATAGAATCGACCGAAAGCTTGCTGGAACGTTTTAAGGAGGAGCTGGACGCAAGGTTCAGGGTTAAATCATTTACCGATTATCTCGAGCAAGCGTGGCTGGAGACTTGCGACTTTGTAATACAAGTCTGGGAATTCGAACTTTTCGCTGCGCAGGACACTATAGTCGTTGATGGGCAGCAAGTCAGTGGAAAACGCAGTATCACCGTCGATAAGGTCGTGACGGCTTTAGCCATTCTGATTGTTGGTTACTGGATCGCTGTTCGAGTGGCTCGTTTAATCGAAGGGTTGGCGGTGACCCGATTAGGTATGGATGCAAGTCTTGCCCGGATTGCCTGGCGTTGGATATTGTTTCTTGAAGTCTTGCTCTTGGTGGCATTGAGCATGTTGGTGGTCAGGATTCCCTTAACAATCTTTGCCTTTATGGGGGGAGCGTTGGCTATCGGGGCAGGGTTTGGCATGCAAAATATGCTCAAAAATCTGATCAGCGGGCTTATGCTGCTGTTTGAGCGTCCCTTCAGGCCGGGTGATGTGGTTGAAGTCGGTAGTATTCGTGGTCGCGTTTTGGATATTGGAGTGCGGAGTTCGCATATTATTGATGCAAACGGCATTGAAACGGTGATTCCCAACAGCACTTTTATTGAACAGAACGTTACCAACTGGACACTGAGTAGCCGATCGGTACGTATCGTGGTTAATGTCGGCATTGCTTATGGTTCACCGGTAAAAGAAGCATCCGATCTCCTGCTTGATATTGCGGAACGACATGGTTTGATTCTCGCCAATCCCGCGCCTCAGGTATTATTTGAGGATTTCGGCAGCGATGCCTTGCTTTTTGGCTTGTATGTTTGGGTAGAGATCAACCCCGAGGTATCCTGGAAAACCATTGCTAGTGACCTGCGTTACATGATTTACAAAACGATGGCCGAGCAGGGTATAGTCATTGCCTTTCCGCAACGGGATATCCATATCGATACCAACAGACCTTTGGAAGTTCGGGTGCTTGCTGAGGCAATCGCTAGCGGACAACTAAAAAAGTAGATTTTTATGTGTGCCGATTCAGGTCTGTAAGGTCTGGTTTGACGGGACGTTGTTGGGTAGTTGCCAAGCAATTAAATGAGAAAATTTTGGACATTAAGCAAGCACCGCGTAAAATTATCGGTTGCCTGGCATTGTCTTTAGCATTCAATAACTACTCAGCCATTAAAAAATAGAACACAGAGGACACGGATAAGGGAGTTTTTTTAAGCTAATGAAAATATTGCCTATAAACAGTTAAGGTCTTTTTCGACTAACAATAAAATCCGTTAAAACCCTTATAATCCGTGTCATCCGTGATCTATGATTGAAGCCGACATCTACTGGGTAGTTATAGCATTCAAAGACTTACGCTTTCCGAGGAATCTGGGGCTTATAACGCTGGTACTCCTTAATGCACATCGATACAGATTGAGTTATGAATACGACGAATACCGATAACACGGCCTCTCCGGTCAAAGAACCGCCTAAAATGCCGGGTGCCTTGCCGCTTTTAGGACACATGCTGAAATTCGGAAAAAATCCTTTTCAGTACATGATGAATCTTAGGGAGTCACTGGGAGAGATCGGTGAGTTTCGAATGTTCCATCAAAAAATGGTGTTAATGACCGGCCCTGAAGCGAATGAAGCGTTTTTTCGTGCGCCCGATGCGCAGTTGGATCAAAGTCAGGCGTATAAAATCATGACGCCTATTTTTGGTAAAGGCGTGGTTTTTGATGCGCCGCCGCACAAAAAAGATCAACAGCTTAAAATGCTCATGCCGGTATTGCGCGACAAACCGATGCGTGGCTATGCGCAAGTGATAGTCCAGGAAGTCGAGCAAATGATTGCCGGTTGGGGCGATACCGGCGAAATTGATCTGCTTGAGTTTATGAAAGAGCTGACTATTTATACCTCCAGTCACTGTTTGCTGGGTGATGAATTCAGGTATGAACTGAACGAAGAATTTGCAAGAATTTATCACGATCTTGAAAAAGGCGTAAATCCTCTGGCGTTTGTGTTTCCTTATTTACCGTTGCCGGTATTTCGTCGCCGTGATAAAGCGCGTGCCAGATTGCAAGAACTGGTGACCGGTATTATTGCTAAAAGAGCGCTAAAGACCGAAAAAAGCGAAGATGCCTTTCAATTATTGATTGAATCCAAATATGATGACGGCAGTCACTTGTCAGCACATGAAATAACGGGTATGTTAATTGGAACCATATTCGCGGGGCATCATACCACCGCAGGAACAGCCGCCTGGACTTTGCTGGAATTGGCGCGTAGGCCGGAAGCGTTGGTAGTCGTATTGAAAGAATTGGATGAATTGTTCGGTATTGATGGCGAAGTCACTTTTCAGTCTTTACGTGAAATACCGGCATTGGAAAATGTTATTAAAGAAGTGTTGCGCCTGCATCCGCCTTTAATTTTTTTAATTCGAAAAGTGATGAAAGACTTTCACTTTAAAGGTTATACGGTTAAAGCCGGGAAATATGTGTGCGCCTCACCACGCGTATCGCACCGGATAGCCGAGGTTTTTCCTGAGCCGGAAAAATTTGATCCGGATCGTTATTCAGAAGCCCGTCAGGAAGATGCGCTGCCTTTTAGCTGGATTGCCTTCGGCGGCGGCAAACATAAATGCACAGGTAACGCTTTTGCGATGTTGCAATTAAAAGCCATTTTTAGCATTTTATTACGTCGCTATACGTTTGAATTGGTAGACGAGAAAGATCATTATCAGGATGATTTTACCCAAATGGTCGTGCAGCCCGTATCGCCTTGCCGTGTTCGGTACATCAAACGCAAGGTTATAAAGACAGCGACTGTTGAAGCGACGCTGACTGAAGCGCAAGAAAACCTGCAAACCGGCGCTGGTTTTCACATAAAAATCGACAGGGAGCTTTGTCAGGGTCATGCAACCTGTATGGCGGAAGCGCCAGAGCTTTTTCAGGTAGACGAAGCGGGCAATCTAACCGTTTTGCAGGAAAATCCTGCACTGGCTTTACTGGAAAAAGCACGGCAAGCTGAAAAATATTGCCCAACCAAAGCAATTATTGTTAACTTAATTAACGAGTAATAGAGACATAAAATGGCCGCCTATCCCAGAGCAGAACTTGAAGAAATGGTTGAGCGTTGGTTGCAAGCCAATCGTGACGCTGAAAAAGAAGGTAACTGGCCCAAGCACTTGGGTGCCATGTACACTGACGATGCAGAATATCGCTGGAATATTGGCCCCAATGAAGAATTTGTTGCGCGTAGCCGTAAAGAGATAGAAGAATGGGCTTTAGGCGTTCAAATGGAAGGCTTTGAAGATTGGCGCTATCCCTATCATCGTATTTTAATTGATGAAAAACAGGGTGAAGTGATAGGCTTGTGGCGTCAAGTATCGCCTGCACTCCGTGAAGACGGTACGCATTATGAAGTCGCCGGCATAGGCGGTTCCTGGTTTCGTTATGGCGGTGATTATAAATGGGAATGGCAACGGGACTTTTTTGATTTGGGTAATGTGAAAGCCTTGTTTTTTGAGCTGGCCGCCGATGGCAAACTTGACCCCGCAGTAAAAAGAAAAATAGGCAAATTGGCCAAAGGACAACTGCTGCCAGGTCACGAGCGCCTACGCAGTCAACCCGGTCTCTTTAAAAAGTTGAAAGGGTTTATGGCAATGGTGCGTATCGCCTTGTTTAACAAATAAAAAGGCTAGTTACTCAGCCGTTAAAAAATAGAACACGGATGACACGGATTTGACTGATAAACACGGATAATAAAAGTTTTTTAAGCTCCATGAAAATAGTACCGATAAACACTTAAGGTATTTTTCAACTTAAAAAAATCTGTTGAAATCCGTTTAATCAGTGTCATCCGTGTTCTATTTAAAAAGATATTACAGACCACGAAGACACGAAGTTCACGAAGAAAAACCAAAGAAAAATCTTCGTGTTCTTCGTGTCTTCGTGGTGAAATGTCTTAAGTTGATGTCTATGGGATTACGTTGTCGCTAACCCACGACTACTCAGCCGTTAAAAAATAGAACACGGATGACATGGATTTGACTGATAAACACGGATAATAAAAGTTTTTCAACTTCCATGGAAATAGTATCGATAAACACTTAAGGTATTTTTCAACTGAAAAAAAATCTGTTGAAATCCGTTTAATCCTTGTCATCCGTGTTCTATGATAGAAGCCGACATTATTGAGATACTTGTACGCGACGTATGTTGCAAAAAGTGTAAACCGAGGAATGAAGGATGCCAAAAATTGATTTAAACACCCTGCCAACAACGCAAATCTTTTTTTACAGCCGCTAAATATTATGACTGACAAAAAATCAGGTATTCGCCTTAGTCGATTAACGATTAAGAATTACAAAAAGCTCAGTTCATTAGAGATTGATTTTCCGCGACCTGTGATGAAAGGGGACGCTGATATTTTGCTTTTTGGTAGCAAAAATGGCGGGGGAAAAACTTCTGTTCTTGAATGTTGTTCTTTATTGATGCTTGCAGGAATAGTTGGAGATCGGTTTCGAGAAGATGAATCGTTACTGGATATTGCAAATTTATTGGTAAAGGCAGGTCAGGAGCAGTCTTGTATTGAGGGTAAATTTGAGGGGGACAATACAGAATGCACAGTTTCTTTAATAGTTCACCGGAATGGATTTTCAAAACCAACTTTTAAAGGCGATCAATCATTATTTAAGTCTTTTGATCACAAAAAACAGTACGTTGATGAGCTTGAATATCCTTTGAACAGTATCTTGGCTTTTTCGGGTGAGCCATTGATTATGCCACCATTATTACATTTTAATAGTTATCGGAAAGTTCAAGAATCAAATCCGGAACTTGGCATGATGGCAGATGACTATCGCAAGCATCGTGTTATGAGAGTTTCTACACGCCCAGGAATGACAAATATCAGTAACCCCGTCAGCTCTTTTAAATTAGAAATTTTACGTTCTTTAATGGGTAAGGCCGCTTTATTTGAAGGTATCAATAAAGATGAATCGCAATCTGTATTATCTCAGCTAAATAAGCTTATTCAGCGATATTGCGGCGGTCAAATCGAAAACTTACGTCCTTTGCCCGATAATAAAGTGGATATTCGAATAAAACCCGGCGCAGGCGGCGAATCGTTCTCTTTTGATGGTTTAAGTTCAGGGCAAAAAGAAATGATTGCTACGCTTTTTCTGATCTGGAAAAATACCCAAGAACAGCCCTGTATTGTTTTAATTGATGAGCCTGAGTTACACTTGAATGCCGAATGGCATGGCGATTTTGTTAGACAACTTCATAAACTGGCACCTCGGAACCAATATATTTTAGCGACACATTCGGAGGAAATATTTCGCTCAGTCGATGAAGAATATCGTGCTGTTTTAGTGCCTGATGACAATAGCGAAATGTCGTTATGAAATTGCAACGTGGCGTTAATGCTACAGAGGTTCTTCAAAAGGCAAAGCACAAGTTATTTGTGGAAGGTAAAGATAATCAAGAAATAGATCTTGTTGTTGTTCAAGAGCTTTTTAATAATAATGAGTTGACGGCCATCGAAGTACAAGCCATGGGTGGTTGTGATAATGTTCGTAGTGCCGCTCAGGCGTTAATACATGAGCATTCGTCTTATTATTTTTTAATTGATCGTGACGATCAAAATCAAACAACGGTTAATGAATCATGGCTCAAGTTTCCTGACCCGAATAGCTACAATATGCTTATTTGGCGTAAAAGAGAATTGGAAAACTACTTTATTGCCCCAGAGTACATTGGGAAATCCTCATTTCTAAAGCCTGATATAAATGTCGATCAACGCATTCTTAAGGAGTGCAATCGGCGACTATTTCTTGATGCCGCCAATCTGACACTGTATGCTCTGAGTCGAGAATTGCGAAAACCGTTAACCATTAAGCATTTTGCCGAGCCTGCTCAATTTAAAAATGTAGATGACGGTCTGGTGCAATTAGAACAACTTTCGGGACTGGTAGATAAGAAAACCGAAGTGGTTGCTATTTTAAAAAACGAGACCGTTAAAGAAATTTACGAGGGCTTTGTTAAAGAATTAAGCGGAGGTGTTTTACCGCTACAATACGATTCTGGGACTTGGCTAGCCCGCATGTCGGGCAAAGAAATTTTTCGCGTTATCTCCAATCAATGTTTTGAAGTTAGAGACGCAGCTAATAATTTACTTACCGGAAAAGAACAAAATAAACAAATTGCAAGGCAGTTGGCAAAACTTCCACTCGCACAACAACCAACCGACTTTCAAGAACTCGTTGCTTTGCTGAAAAAAAGAGTCAACGGCTTTTAAAGCCGGGTTGAAAATAATGATTTCAACTACGCGTTTTTTTAATATTCAATCTAATTTTAGTCAATCATAACTATCAATGCTTAAAGTGAAATCTAGCTGGAAAAACTGGCAACTACTGACTGAAAAGGGTCGGCATATTTGGGCATTTAAGCCCGGATCAAAGGCTATTAATAAACATCTACAAAATGTCGATGACATTTCAGAGCAGGAAATAACGCAGTTTGCTGAAGATTTTCAGTTTGATAAATTCATCAATCCCAATTCCGGTGATAAGGTTTATCGACACGCTGCCATTAACGCGAAGTTTAAGGAATTTGCAGGACAAATTCCGCAAGCAGACCATCCCGATGCACAAAAAGTCACCGATGCGGTCATCAAAGGCATTAACTATTTTTCTTGTTTGCAAAGTGACGAAGGTCATTGGCCAGGTGATTACGGCGGCCCATTATTTCTTTTGCCTGGTTTACTGATAGCCTCTTATATTTCTGATACGCCGTTTCCCAAAGCGCATCGGGAAATGATGAAGATTTACTTGTTTAATCATCAAAATAAAGATGCTGGCTGGGGCATGCATATTGAAGGTGAATCGACCCTCTTTGGCACGGTCATGCAATACGTGTCATTGCGTATTCTGGGTGTCGATAAAAATCATGAACAGTTAATCGCTGCGAGGGCTTGGATCAAAAACAATGGCGGTGCAACCGGCATTCCCTCTTGGGGCAAGTTTTATCTGTCCATTCTAAATTGTTATGACTGGCAAGGTTTTAACAGCCTGTTTCCTGAAATGTGGTTATTTCCCAAATGGTTGCCGATACATCCTTGGCGCTACTGGTGTCATAGTCGCATGGTGTACTTGCCTATGGCTTATTGTTATGCACTGCGCATTAAAGCGCCAGAAAACGAGCTGATTTTGTCCTTAAGAGAGGAGCTTTATAGCGACGATTTTGCGGCGATTAACTGGCCAAAACAGCGTAATGTAGTTTGCGAAAAAGATTGTTACACCACGCCATCTCCGGTACTAAAGTGGATGAACTTTTTTACCAATCACTATGAAAAAGTTAAATGGCCCTGGTTAAGAAAAAAAGCCACTGACTATATTTTAAAATACCTCAATGCGGAAGATGAGCAAACCGAATACCTTGATATAGGGCCGGTTAATAAAGCCATTAATTCTATTTGTATCTGGCACGCCTACGGCAAAGATTCGGAACAATTTAAAAAACATGTCGCGCGTTGGTATGATTATTTGTGGGTTGCTGAAGACGGCATGAAAATGAGTGGCTACAATGGCTCACAGCTTTGGGACACCGCTTTTGCAACCAGGGCGCTACTGGAAAGTGACTTGGGCACTTTATTTCCGGCGACATTGGCAAAAAGTTATCAGTTTATCGAGTTGTCGCAAATTAACGCCGAGCACTCCACACATGCCGAATTTTTCCGTCATCCCATGATCGGCAGTTGGCCTTTTTCAACCGCTGAACAAGGCTGGCCGGTCGCCGATTGCACCGCAGAGGGTTTAAGCGCCACTTTGGCGCTGCATCATTCAGGGTTGGTTAAACCGGTCATTGACGAGCAACGTATCAAACAAGCGGCCGATATTATCCTTTCTTATCAAAATACCGATGGGGGTTGGGCCACTTACGAATTAACGCGTGCGCCCAAATGGTTGGAAAAACTTAATCCCTCTGAAGTGTTTGCCGATATAATGATAGATTATTCGTGGACGGAATGTACCGCCGCCTGTGTTATTGCTTTACTGGAGTTTCAGGAAGTTTATCCTGATTTTAAAAATAGCGAAATACGCAAAGCAATAAGTGCAGGCATTGATTTCATTCTTAAACAGCAAAAAACCGATGGTTCGTGGTATGGTGGTTGGGCGGTCTGTTTTACTTACGCTACCTGGTTTGGCGTAGAAGCGCTCAGCAAAGCCAAGGGTAACGGTTATTATGACGACATGATTTTAGTGGGCAGTATCAATAAAGCCTGTGTCTTTTTAGTGGGTAAGCAAAAAACGGATGGGGGCTGGGGTGAAACTTTCGAATCTTGTTCTAAACTGGTTTATAGTGAGGCGGTTACGTCTCAAGTGGTTAATACGGCATGGGCATTGCTGACTTTAATGGCCGCTGATTTTGATGATAAAAAAGTCATTGAAGCGGGCGTCAAGGTCTTGTTGAGCAGACAAACCAATCTTGGTGATTGGTCGCAGGAAAATATTTCAGGGGTTTTTAATTATAACTGTATGATAACCTACGCTAACTATAGGAATATATTTCCTGTCTGGGCGTTGAGTCGATATTATAGGCAGACTATTCAGGGATGATAAGACAATCAACGCAGTTTAAAGTATTTGTATCAAGTAGCCCACTATGAAATCAGAATTTGACATTTGCATTATCGGCGCAGGCATGGCCGGTGCCACCATTGCCGCATATCTCGCCCCCAAAGGGGTTAAGATTGCGTTAATTGATCATTGCTATAAAGAGAAAAAACGTATTGTCGGCGAGTTGTTGCAGCCGGGAGCTGTGTTGTCGCTTGAGCAAATGGGGCTTGGAAATTTGCTGGAGGGTTTTGATGCGCAGCCTGTTGACGGGTATTCATTGCTGCAAGGTGATGAAAAAATAACCATACCTTATCCGGATCACTACAAAGGTATGGGGCTGCATAATGGCCGATTTTTACAGAAAATCAGAGCCTCTGCCTTGAACAATGAATCGGTTACGCAAATCCATGGCAAGGCTTTGCAACTACTGGAAAATGACCGGCATGAAATTATTGGCGTTAGTTACCGGGAGTCGCTTACCTCCGAGATAAAGTCTATTTATGCGCCTTTAACCATTACCAGCGATGGCTTCTTTTCAAATTTTAGGGATGAGCTCAGTAATAATAAAAAAAGTGTGACGTCTTATTTTATAGGCTTGATTTTAAATGACTGTGACATGCCTTTTCCAAAACATGGCCATGTGTTTTTATCAGGCCCTACGCCGTTTATTTGTTATCCCATTTCCAAGCACGAAGTCAGGCTGTTAATCGATTTTCCAGGTGACCAGTTGCCCAGAAAATTGTTGCTACAAGCTCATTTGGATGCCAATGTGACGCCGTATATCCCCGAATCCATGCTTGCCAGCTACGAGAAAGCCATGCAGGAAGGCGGCTTTAAAGTGATGCCCAATCATTATATGGCAGCCAAACCTATTATCCGCAAAGGTGCGGTGATGCTGGGTGATGCGCTTAATATGCGGCATCCGTTAACCGGTGGCGGCTTGACTGCGGTATTCTCGGATATACAAATATTGAGTGCGCATTTATTGGCGATGCCTGATTTTAATAATACCGATTTAATTCACGATAAAATCGAAGCCTATTACCGTGACAGACAACACGCCAACGCCAATCTCAATGTGCTTGCCAACGCGCTGTATGGGGTGATGTCTAACGATTTGCTTAAAATGGCGGTATTCAAATACCTGCAATGTGGCGGTGCTGATGCGCAAGAGTCTATTGCTATTTTGGCCGGTTTAAACAGGAACCATTATTCTTTGATAAAACAGTTCATTTGTCTGGCATTGTTTGGTGCCTTTGATTTGGTTCGACAACGCATAAGGAATCTACCCAAGGCAGCAAAAATTTTGTGGGATGCATTCTTGATAATCAAGCCCTTGGCTAAAAACGAGTTGTCGTTTTCCGCAGTTCTTAGTGGTTATTTAAAAAAATAACCACTGACGTTTTATCTTCACATCCTGTCAAAAATCTCCGATGGTTGTTAAATCAAAGGAGAATGGGCGGTCAAATATCGGCCATTTCGCCATTAACAAAGCCTGTCAAATAAGCGATCAAGTACGCCAACAACAAAACAAAAGATATTATTTTGTAATATGGTAAAATTGCGATTCCATCGGAGTCTCAAGTCAAAGCTTACGCGCCGGCATTTTCTTTGCTACGCTCTGGAAGTGCACGTCATTAAATGAGCGTGTGATTTGAGATTGGGTGCGGAACGATACAGCAAAGGATGCTGTAACATTCTCCTTACATTCAGGAAGGGTAATTTAATAACATAAACAGGTTGACGCCTTTTTCTATTCGTCTTCCCGGTTATCTAATTCCCGATCCATAACTTTTGTTTAACTCCATACTTTACAATTCCTATGAACAAACCCAAAAAAGTCGCAATTTTAACCGCCGGCGGTTTGGCACCTTGCCTAAACTCCGCTATCGGCAGCCTTATCGAGCGTTATACTGAAATCGATCCTTCCATTGAAATCATTTGTTATCGTAGCGGCTACAAAGGTCTGTTACTGGGCGATTTTTATACCGTAACGCCAGCAATGCGCGAAAAAGCAGGGCTTCTACATCGTTTTGGCGGATCGCTGATTGGCAATAGCCGCGTTAAATTAACCAACGTTAAAGATTGCCTAAAACGCGGTCTGGTACAGGAAGGTCAAGACCCGCAAAAAGTAGCGGCTGATCAATTGGTTAAAGACAACGTTGATATTCTTCATACCATCGGTGGTGATGATACCAATACCGCAGCGGCCGATCTTGCCGCTTTCCTTGCCAATAACAATTACGGTCTTACCGTTATCGGCTTGCCAAAAACCGTTGACAACGATGTCTTCCCCATCAAGCAATCATTGGGTGCCTGGACAGCGGCAGAGCAGGGAGCGCGTTACTTTTGGAACGTAGTCGCTGAAAATAATGCCAATCCGCGTATGTTGATTGTTCATGAAGTGATGGGACGTAGTTGCGGATGGCTAACGGCAGCCACCGCTCAAGAATATCGTAAGTTGCTTGATAGTGCTGAATGGTTGCCTGAATTGGGCCTTGACCGCAATGCCTTTGAAGTTCATGGTATTTTTATTCCGGAAATGACTGTTGATATCGCGGCTGAAGCCAAACGTCTTCGTGCCGTTATGGATAAATATGACTGCGTCAATATTTTTGTTTCCGAAGGTGCCGGTGTTGAATCCATCGTTGCCGAAATGCAGGCCAAAGGGCAAGAAGTCCCCCGCGATGCTTTTGGTCATGTGAAGCTTGATGCGGTTAATCCCGGCAAATGGTTTGGTGAACAGTTTGCGGAAATGTTGGGTGCAGAAAAAACCCTGATTCAAAAGTCGGGTTATTTTGCCAGAGCCGCCGCTTCAAATGTTGAAGATATTCGCTTGATCAAGTCTTGCGCTGATCTGGCGGTCGAATGTGCTTTCCGTCGTGAATCCGGCGTAATAGGCCATGATGAAGATCGTGGCGGTGTTCTGCGTGCGATTGAATTTCCTCGCATCAAAGGCGGCAAACCGTTTGATCTTGATACGGCCTGGTTCAACGAAACGCTGGCTGACATTGGTCAGGACAAGGGCACCAAGGTTGAGGTCGCTCACTAAGCGACAGATACTTGCAAGTCCGTAGATTGGGTTACGCTATCGCTAATCCAATCTACACACTACCCAAAAAGTATTTAACAACTCTGGAACATCTATGGCTACTTGGCTGGAAACTTGCCAACAACAACTGGCGAGGTTAGAAATAACCTCTGTATTGGCGGATAAATTGGTCACGCTGTGTAATAAAACAAGCGAAGATATTGCTCCCGAGCTTGTGGAAAAACTCAACGTAGAACACGCACGATTAAATCGACAATTGGAGCGTTTACATGCCAACCGTTTTGAAGTCGCTGTTATTGGTTTGGAAAAAGCGGGTAAGAGCGCATTGCTGAATGCCTGGTTAGGGCAAGAGATTTTACCCTCTGCACGCGAAAGATGCACCTTCACCAGTACGGAAATCTGGTCGGCTCAGACTGAACAAGATCAATTGCTGTCGATTCAATACTACAGCAGGGAAGAGATAAACACGCTTCAGCAGCAAAGGTTGGAAGCACTGGCGGGAACGCTGAACGACAAGGAAAGGAAAGAGATACAAGAGGATTTTGATGATACTGAAAAAAATCTGAATGCCATTTACGAGTTTACCAAGCAAAAAAACGGCTTTACCCAAGGTTTTAGTGATATTAGTGAAATTAATGAGCACTTACAGTCGGCGATTTTTAAAAACCGGGCGCAATCTTTAGCCATTAAACGCATACAACTTAAAACAGTGCGCCTGAGAAGTGATCGGGACATCATTTTTCATGATGTTCCCGGTTTTAATTCGGGCATTCAGATGCACTCGGAACAAGCCATTGATCGGCTAAAGGGTTGTGATGCGATTATTTATGCCAAAGAGATGAAGCAACCGTCCATTACGGGGCCGGAAAAAGAAATATTGCTGATTGCCGACTCTGAAGATCCCAGTCTAAAAGTCTCGGACAAAATTTTTGTGGTGCTCACGCAAGCAGATGCGTTGGATGATCAGATTGATTTTAAGGAAACTCTGGAAAAACACAGAAATTATTGGCCGGCAGTTCCCGAACGACGCATGATACCAGTTTGTGCGCGTGCTCATTTGGTAGAATTTGGCATCCCTTCAGAAGATACCTTGCGGCGCAATAAAAGCGCAGACGATAAACTGAAATTAAAAAAGCTGGGTATCAATGATGGCATATTGCAGTTAAAAGAAACCGTCAATCATTATATTGATCACGAACGTGCCGAGGTATTGCAAAGACGTTGCGATGCACTGGTCAGTAATATACGAGTCTATGCCGGTGATATTTTGGTTAAACTTGAACCCGTTTATGGCGCGATAGCGGATGGCGATATAGAAGAAGATGACCTGCTGGGCAAAGACTTTAATCAATGGTGGGGACGCGAATGGCAGCGCATTAAAAAAGACTTTGATGTCTGGTATGCCGAAAGTATTCAAGGGCGTAAGGAAGCCGATGCGCTGGGTGCCGAACATCACGAACTGGCGACATTACATGCCGCTTATGATGAAAAAATTGAAGCGTTGCTATCCAATCTTACTACCGGCCAAATGGATGAGTTAAAACGTATTTATACGTCAGGCCGAACGATTTCAATGCCCGACCCGCGTGAAGGCAATTACAAAATTCGCGAAGAACTCTTTAGAGAAATTCAGCAAAAATTTGAAACCGAACTGACCGACCAATTAGCGCAATCCTTGCAAGTCTTGATTGATCAAATTGTTCAAAAAACACAGACATTGCTATGGGAAACCGAAGACGTGCGTAAGACCTTGTTAAATACCGATGAAAATATCGAACAGGCACGCATTCGCCATGGTTTTCAGGTGCTGTTTTTACGTTTTGGTCGTGTTGCCGTTGAAGCTTTTATAGCGAAACCGTTACAAGCGCGTGAACGTTTATTGAATGAGCGTTCAGCCGAGATTAAAACTCTGGAAGCCTTCTATCAGGGCGTTGATATGAACAAACAGGATGTCACCCATTATTTACGCTATGGCTTGTGGGCCAATAAAGCAGTGATTCCACCGGCTGTTGGAAAAGCGGTCAAAACCGCGATTAAAGCGGCGATAAGTCAGGATGTAAATTATTCATCATCCACTGAGTCGGAAGAGCAGGGAAAAGTACCCGAACCCAATAATTTTGAGCAAGTTGTCGAAGAAATTAACGGTGATTTAGCGGCATTAAAAGATTATCTAAAAAACAGTGTATTTTATGCCGCTGGTTTTGTGACCTATTGTAATCAGGAATTGGAGCGGATTCGTAATCGCTTTAAAGAAATGGAAGATAACGACCGGCAATGGATAGGTCTTGTTCGCACCGCAGTTAAGTACGAAAGAAACCCCAAAATCCCCTATAACATTGCGCATACCCGACGTGACTTCCGATTACGCCGTGAAATAGCCATGGAACTTAAAGAAGTCAGGGAAAGCTACTCACAAGTGTATTAATTCGTTAGACTGCATTTTCTCCCCCCGCTCAGTTTAAAACATCAGCGGTTGAAATGAACCCTATTGACTGGTTTATTTCAACCACTGATGTTTTTTTATCTTTTTTAAAATCATCTTGATTTTACTATCGTATTGATTTTTAACAATCTATTTGATTTAAGCGTCTTGGCATAAAAATGGCTTAATCATACGTAAGTTCTTTTAAAGAACGACCTTGATTCATTATTGAGCAATCTTGATGAAGCAATGCAATAGAGCTTACATTAATAATAGGAGCATTATTATGATAATAGATATTCTTCTTACCGGTGTTTTTGGTATAGCCGTCGCCTATGCTTATGTATTTATCAAAAACATAAACACCAGTAACTAAACGTAAGTATTCACCCTATCGTTCCCACGCTCCGGCGTGGGAATGCCGCAGTGACGCTCCCGCGTCACGCAACGCTGGAGCGTTGCCGGATGAATTCCCATGCCGGAGCGTGGGAACCAGGCGCAACAAGATAATTTCCCGGAATCAATAAGCCGGTTTTATCAATCTTCCTTGCTGGTTTAAATTGATAACCACATTCAGCGACCACCGCCAAAACGAGAGCAACAAAAAAGTCATTTATTGAGTGCGTATAGGTAGTTATACGTATATTTTTTTTGTTTCTTCTGTGGTTTAATAAAAACGTATGTAGGGTTTAAGCGACAAAATTTTTATTCTTTGCTGGAAAAATATCCATGAATAAATAAAATTCTTGTCGGTTTTAAGCATATAACCCTGCATTACAAACGATACGTACAAATAAACTATTTTCTGTTTTTTTATAGATAAAAATACGTGGCCGGGTTTATATCCCAAATTATGAATCAGCCAAAGTAACCAAAAACACCTTTAACTGTAGCTTTTTGGAAAATCTTAAGAAATAGGTTGTTGTTTTTTTAACGGTATCTTTTAATGGGTGAATTAGAGTTTTTGATAAAAGGTGATTGTGATGGCCGTAATAATATTATTTACAATAGCAATAGCGGGTGCATTACTTTGTGTCGCTGCCAGCCGTTCCGAGTCTTAACTAAAGACTTGCAGCAAATACGTTGTTTTAAAGCTGTCTATCGTGTTGTTTTTAACCTGTTAAATAGTAATGCTTTTGTTTGCATTATTAGATTTATAAATGTTGCCTGTTTTTACTGTATTTTTACGTTGGACAACTCGCAATAAATAACTCCCACCCTATCGTTCCCACGCTCCGGCGTGGGAATGCCGACAGTGACGCTCCCGCGTCACGCAACGCTGGAGCGTTGCCGGATGAATTCCCACGCTGGAGCGTGGGAATCAGGCGTATTCTGGGGGGATATTTTCTGCGTGCTGCCTTGGACAAGCAACAAGTCAAAAAAGTATTAAAAAACGGGCTACCAACTTTAGACGGGACAAGCAAAAAGGCTTAACCGTTAATACGGTTAACTTAATGATAAAGCATTAAAACAGACAGTTCGCTGAGCGGAGTCGAAGCGAACGATTTAGCCTTAAACTGTCCCGCCTTAGGTAGCTCAAGCATTTATTTCCAGTTTTCCTGTACCAATACTTCCAACTGTTTAAGTAAGGCATCTTGTAAAGTATGAAGCGCTTCCAATCGTGCAAGTGCCTTTCGGTTTTGACCATGGGCATGAAGATCCAGTAACTCTGTAGCCAGTCTGTGTACTTGCTGGTGCAAAGGCACAATAGCCTGAAAGGTTGCTCCTCCAACATGCTGCGTCAGATTCTCGTTATTCAGCCAAGCGCCGAAACGGCAATGCTGGTTATCAGGCGGGGAAGCTTTATGCTCATTTTTAAGATGGTTTTCCAAGGTAGACAGCCAAATCCTGTGCTCGGCGCCGGCAAAGAGCAGCGGTAAATTATCGCGGGTGAAAGAAGGTCGATCAAGCCAACCCGGATCAGGTCGCCAGGTAGAAACCCAGTTGGGGATATCGGCGGCGGGCATGGGATGGGCAATTCCGTAACCTTGTGCCAGGTCGCAACCGAGTTGCAGCAACATTTCACCCTGCTTTATGGTTTCCATACCTTCGGCAATCACCTCAAGATTAAAAGTGGCGGCTAACGCAAGCACACCCTCTACAATGGCTAAATCATCGGTGTCGTTAAGCATGTTACGCACGAAGCTCTGATCAATTTTGATCTGGTTAACGGGCAAGCGCCTCAGATAGGTCAGAGAAGAATAACCGGTGCCAAAGTCGTCAATGGCGAATTTTATACCCAGTTCACGGCAAGCCGCTATTAACAGGGATACTTTGTTCAAATCTTTCATCGCGCTGGTTTCTATTATTTCCAACTCCAGATCCCCCCATTTGATAGCCGGATGAGCGGCCAGCAGAGTACGCAGTGACTCGATGAAGTTTTCCTGTTGTAATTGGCATGCACCAACATTGACACTGACGGGAATGTTTAAGCCCATCGTATGCCAGTGTTCTATCTGGCTTAAGGCAGTATCAATCACCCATTCGCCGATGTCGATAGATAGCGGGTGATCTTCAATCAAGGGCAAAAAAGTATCCGGCCCCAAAAGGCCTTTGTCAGGGTGTTGCCAGCGAATCAAGGCTTCGGCACCGATAATATGGCCCAGACGAAGGTTTACTTTGGGCTGGTAATAGAGCACGAACTCGCCTGCCGCCAGCGCACTATGAATGTGTTTCAGGCTTTCGTGATGGGTACGGGCAAAGTTGCTTTGCGCAACATCGAAAATGTGATAACGGTTCTTTCCGGTTATTTTGGCTTGGTACATGGCTTGGTCTGCCTGGCGTATCAATAAATCCGCATCCACCGCATCCTTTTGTGGGTAAAAGGTTACCCCCAGACTGGCTGAAACATTGAGGATATTGTCACCAAACGGTTCCGGTTGTGAGGCGGCCGCAAGCAAGCGGGTAAGCACAGGCGCACTGGTTTCAATATCACCTATGTCGACCAATATGACTACAAACTCATCACCGCCCATTCGAGCGAGGGTATCAATCTCGCGCAGTGTCTGCTTCATATTGTTCGCCACTGAAATCAGTAACTGATCACCGGCTAAATGCCCATAATTATCGTTAACGGCCTTGAAGCCATCAAGGTCAAGAAAGACTACCGCCATGAGTTGTTCGCGCCGTCTGGCCTGGGCGATTGCTTGATGCAGACGGTCGATCATCAATACCCGGTTAGGTAAACCGGTCAATGCGTCGTAGTGAGCGACGCGTTCTAATTCTTGCTGATGCTCCTTGAGTAAAGTAATATCGGATATTAGGGCTACGTAATGACGGGTAATGCCCTGGGTATCGCGGACGGCACTAATGTTTTGCATTACGGCGTACACTTCGCCGTTCTTGCGCCGGTTCCAAACTTCGCCATTCCAGAGGCCTTTATGCTTCAAATCGTACCGCATGGTCGCATAAAAATCTTTTCCCTGACGACCTGCGCTAAAGAAGCGAGGATTTTGACCCAATATTTCATCACGGCTAAAGCCGGTTATCTGGCAAAAAGCATCATTGACCTTAATGATCATGCCCTCTTTATTGGTAATCATAATTCCTTCAAGGGCATGTGTGAAAACGCTGGCTGCGAGGTAGAGTTTTTCTTCGCTTTGTTTGCGCTCGCTAATGTTCCGCACAAAAACCATAAATTGTCCGCCTTCAACGGCCCGGTATTGGACACTGACTTCGACATCATAATCACTGCCATCACTGCGATAATGCCTGGATTCGAAACGCCCTTCGCCCTGCGTCTTTATGGCTTGAATATGGGCGAGTGTCGCTGCGTTTGTTTCGAGGGCTTCCAGGTCGGAAATGTGCATGGCCAATAACGCTTGCTCACTATAACCACTCATTCGGCAATAGGTTTCATTGACTTCCAACACCTGCCCCTGACTATCCAGCAACAAGAATCCGTCCATAATCGTTTGTAGAATAACGCTATGGCGTTCATCTTTTTCTTGTAACGCCAAGGCTGATTCTATCTGCCCTTGTTTAAGCACTGTCAACTGCCGGTGCCACAGATAAAATAGCCCCCCGCCAATACCCAGCTCAAGGAGACCTGTCAGCAAAAGGGTTAGCCACAACTTTTCTTTTAAGGGTGCGTAGACTTCAGCTGTATCCATTAGGGTCACCAAATACCAAGGTGAGTCAGTAATGTCACGCACTGCCGCAATCACGGGTATTCCCCGGTAATCAATGCCATCCACCATCCCTTGCTGTCCCAGTACTGCTTTTACGGCGGGGTTTTCGTTGTCACTCAAAGGTATGCGCAGATTAAGTGCCGCATTTACGAAAAATCGAAGATCATTCAGAAAAAGGACTTCATTGCCGTCCCGGCGGACGAGTAATGTTTCTGCACTGGTGCTGGGTACTGGCCAGTTCTGGAGGAACGGGTACAGGAAGATGGATGGATTAATACGCAGCACAATCGTACCCAGAGGCTGATTGCCAGCCTGCCTGTCAAGGATTGGCACTATCATGCCCAGATAGACGTGCTGATCGTGCTCGTCCCGATAAAAATCTTGGAAAACAATCTGCCCTCCACCCAGATAAGCGGTTGCCTGCTCAATGAGTCGGTCAGCCGGTGGCGGGATTTTGTCCGGTACTGTCAGCACAGGAATACCTTTCGTATCAAGGACAAAAATTTGGTCGTAGCCAAAGTCGCCGTAGTGCTTCAGGTACCTGCCGAGCCAATCTTGCAGCTCTTGTTGCGCAGACAAGCTGCCGGGAGTCTCCAGTAGTCGTCGCACGGCGGCGGTAATTGAGGTGCTCTGGAAAAGAGCTCCATCCCCAAGCCGTTCTTGGCGCCACCGGATCAGTTCCCCCGATTTCAACGCCGACACGGCCAAAAGTTGAGACTCCATTTCCCGGCGAAATTGCACTTCGGTTCTGCGATAGTGATTGTAAGCATTCGCCAGAATGACGGCAGTGAAAACGATAAAAACCATAATATAAGGCGAGGTCTTTATTATAGGCGTGCTGGACATATCGGGTTGCCGGGTATGTCTGGCCGCAAGCACCAACAGTGCCAAACCCATGATCATGAGAATGAGGGTCGTGTTGAATGCCGGAACAATCATCACGTTACCGGCGAGTATCGGCGCACCGAAAGCGTAGGCCAGCAAGAATAAGAATCCCGTCAATAAAATCACGCCGGCGCAGCTCCACACCAGCCACCTTCGCCAAGGTAAGCGTTCAGTCCCCCTCTTTGGAAAAGAGGGGTTAGGGGAGATTTGATTAGATAAATCCCCCTCAATCCCCCTTTTACAAAGGGGGAGGTGAGCGCGTACTCGCCAAGAGGCAAGACTATCAGGAGCCTCGGTAGACAGTTCGGCAAGAAGCGCCCCGAAGGCCAACAGAAAGCAAAAGGAGCTGACAGGCGATATATAGCCTATGGGGAAGCTGCCAAAGGTGCCGCTAATGTGCAGGCCGAATTGTTCAGCCGACAGGCGCATACCTAAAGCGCGTAACGGGAATAGTATTAAGCAGGTTATCGTACCTGCCCAGCTAAGGAACGTGGCGAGTAACTTGGCGACACGACCTTTAGGTGTCCGGGCAACGAGGCAAAGTACCGTGCCGAACAACACCGAAAGTACCGCTGTGCTGGGTGGCATCGGCTGCGTGTCGGCTTTCCAGGTATTGAGGGCCGGCATATCCAGTATCCAGCCAAACAGCGCAATAAGGCCAATCGCAGTCACAGACAGGCCCGCAACTAAAAGTACCGGTGTGGAATAGCGTTCCCAATAGGTGAGTCTTATTAAAGTCATATTGTCCTGGCATCGTCTTGGGTCTGCTTGACTTGATGCCTTAGAGTCGCGTGATGAAAAAACTGTTTTTATAGAGCTTTCAGCCGGATCGCCAAATAATAAGGGTAGTCTTTAAAATGAAGCCAACACCCATGTCATTAAGTTAAGCCGTTCGCTGAGCGGAGTCGAATTGATTTTGCCGGCTTCGGCTCCGCTCAGCCAACGGTGGCTCCGCTCAGCCAACGATTTATCTTGCCAAGAGGCCCTTAACTTAGGAATGTGTATGAAATAACGTAGGCATCTTGCTCCCTCTCCCTCCGGGAGAGGGTTGGGGTGAGGGAATATTAAGGGTCAAGTTATTTCATGCTCGCTCCTTAACGACATTGAAGCCAACACTCATTAAAAGTCTAACGGGAGCAACTCCCTGTATTTTAAATTGATCAATTTACGCCTGTTTTTTATTAGCCGTCAATAAAATTATCAATCTTCCTTGCACATTAATTTTTGATTTCGGAAAGTCAGTTATAACAAGCATTAAAGAGAGGTGCTGTTCTGTACACATCATTTCCCCGATATCTGCATGGGTGGTAATGCGCTGGCTTATCTACAATATTTAACTTAAAGATAATAAAAATTGAAGATTGAGTTATACTATCTGCCATTTATTTTCTTTGTACCATCCTGCTGGATTCAGCAAACAGCACTAAAGTTACCCTCTGTTTCTTTTTAAGACGGGTAAGGTTTTTTAATCATAATCATAAATTCTGTATGAGCAATAATCAAACTGAAGCGCAGCCATGCCTTGATTCCGAAACAGTATTGGTGGAACGTTCTGCGCAAGAATTGCTACATAAGCTCCAAGCACATCAGCTTGAGCTGGAAAGGCAGAATGAGGAGTTGCGGCGCTCTCATGGCGTTCTGGAGGAATCCCGTAATCGTTATATGGATCTTTATGATTATTCGCCAGTGGGTTACCTGCGTTTAACGCACGCTGGCCTTATTTCTGAAATTAACCTGACGGCCGCCGATTTTCTGGGAGTGGAGCGCAGTTTATTACTGCACCGCCATTTTGCCGGCTTGATCACGCCAAAAGACAGTGGTCGGTGGTCTTTGTTTTCGGGTGAAATAATAAAGAATAACCAGCGACTCAGTATTGAGTTGAGTCTGACCGGTGATAACGACACCGAATTGTCGGTTCGGTTGGACTGCCAATACAGCAATTTAATACTGCGTATTACACTGGTCGACCTCACTGAAATAAAGGTCGCTGCGTCACTCTTGCATGAAGCTGAGAAAAAAAACCGTGAGAGCGCTGGCTATCTGAGGACAGCAAAGATTCAGGAAGCGTCGCTAAGTAGCCTCCAGAAAATAACCAGCCTGGTGCCGGGGATGGTTTACAAATTTCGTTTACGCCCTGATGGCAGCGCCCACTTTCCCTTCGCCAGTGCAGGCATTCGTGAATTATTCCGGCTCAGTCCTGACGACGTCCGTGATGATGCCTCCCAACTATTTGCCCTTATTCATCCGGACGATTTCAACGGCGTGGTCGCCTCCATCCAAAAAGCCGTACAAGAAGCGGGGTCGTGGAGTCATGAATATCGGGTGAAGTTTGCTGATGGCACGGTGCGCTGGGTATTTGGGAGTTCGCTGCCGGAGCAGGAAGAGGACGGCTCTGAACTTTGGTATTGGTACGGCTTTATGTCTGATATCACTGAGCGCAAGCAGATGGAAGTTGAACGCGAAGAAGCCCTCAATAGTCTCCAGAAAATAACCAGTCAGGTGCCGGGCATGGTGTATCAATTTCGTTTGCGCACCGATGGCAGTTTTTGCTTTCCTTTTGCCAGTGAAGCGAGTCGTGATATATATCGACTTAGCCCGGAAGAGGTTTGCGAGGATGCGGCCAAAGTATTTGCCATTCTTCACCCGGACGATTATGACTATATTAATGCCTCCATCCAAAAATCAGCCCAAGATTTGAGTCAGTGGCATTGTGAGTATCGGGTGAAGTTTGACGATGGTACCGTGAGATGGCTATTAGGTGATTCCCTGCCACAACGAGAAGCCGATGGTTCCACGCTCTGGCACGGCTTTATCACTGACATCACCGAACGCAAGCAGGCGGAAGAAAAGCTGCACCTCAGTTACTTGGCGTTGAAACAAATCAGCCAAGGCGTACTGATCACCAGTCATGACCAGAACATCTTGTGGGTTAATGATGCCTTTTCATCAATAACCGGTTATAGCCGGGCAGAAATTTTGGGTCAGAATTGTCGTTTTATCCAAGGGCCGCTCACCGATCCAAAAGCGATACGTAATATACGTCTGGCTCTTAAAAATAATACGCCATTTGCTGGCGAAATACTCAATTATCGTAAAGACGGCACGCTGTTCTGGAATGAATTGACGATTGCTCCTGTGTTTGACGAGCAAGGCCAATTGACTCACTTTATTAGCACCACGCGCGATATCACCGAGCGTAAACTAATAGAGCATGCACTACGTGAGAGTGAATTTCTCTGGAAATTTGCCGTAGAAGGTTCCGGTGACGGCGTCTGGGACTGGAATCTCCTGACGCATCAAGCCGTTTATTCACATCTCTGGAAAGAGATGCTGGGTTATACCCCAGATGAGATTCTGCCTACCAATCAGGAATGGCTGGATCGTATCCATCCTGACGACAAGTTGCATGTTGCAGAAGTGCTGCAAGCCTACCTGAATGGAAAGACGACGATTTACGTTGTTGAATATCGCCTGCGCTGTAAGGACGACAGTTACAAATGGATTTTGGCGCGTGGCTTGTTGGTTGATTACGCTGAAGAGGGGGCGCCCTTACGGATGATTGGCACACATACCGACATTTCCAAGCGTAAATATCAGGAACAACAAGACAAAGAGCATCTAAGTCAATTGGCTCATGTTACGCGCCTTGGGTTGATGGGTGAAATGGCGTCCGGTATTGCTCATGAAGTTAATCAACCCTTAACGGCCATTGCTACCTATACGCAAGTCAGTTTAAACTTGATGAAAGCTGAATGTCCAGATTTGACGAAGCTTGCCGAGGTAATCTACAAAACCCAGCAACAGGCGTTAAGGGCAGGGGAGATAATCCGTCGTATGCGGGAGTTTGTTAAATCCAATACCAGGCAGGCTTCAGAGGCCGACCTTAATGAATTAATTCAAGACGCGGTTAGTCTGTGTCAGCCTGAGCTAAAACTCAACAATATAACGCTACACCTTGAATTACAAGGTTCTTTGCCGTTTGTTAATGTGGATACGCTACAAATTGAACAAGTCATTATAAACCTGATCAGAAACAGTGCCGATGCCTTGGATAGTTGCCCCGGCAATCAACCGCGAGAAATATCAATCCATAGCCTGTTAACGCTTAATGATGACATAGAAGTCAGAATAAAAGACAACGGCCCCGGCATTGCAGAAGATCAGCAACAAAAAATATTAATGCCTTTTTACACCACCAAGCCGGAAGGCATGGGTATGGGCTTATCTATTTGCTGCTCCATTATCGAAGCGCATGGGGGGCATTTACATTTTAATAGCCAAGTCGGCAAGGGCAGTGCTTTTTATTTTAACTTGTCAATAAAGGAAATATATGGT
>JBAXTQ010000279.1:0-4477 GCA_037130115.1 Methylococcaceae bacterium | reverse complement strand
GGAGGCGGCCGCACAATTGATTAAAGTGGCAAAAACCAATTTCTATCCGGACGTCAACCTGGTCGGTTTTGCCGGTTTACGCAGTCTAAATTTAAAGGATTTATTTTTGTCTCATGGCGCCAGTGTGGCTTACGGGATTGGGCCGACCGTTACCTTGCCGATTTTTGAAGGTGGACGACTGGCGGCCGAATTGAAAAGTCAGCAAGCGACTTACGATGCCGCCGCTGAAAGTTATAACGGCACCTTGCTGACTGCCGTGCAGCAGGTTGCCGACAGTCTTGCCGAATGGCGAAAAACCTTGGCTCATGATGCCGATCAAGAACACGCAATCAATGCCGCTAAAGCGACCGCTGAACTGGCCGGCAAACGTTATCGAGCCGGCCTCAGTAATCGCGACGGCATTATCGAAGCAGAAGCCGCACTGGTTCAACAACAACTGACTGCCAGTGAAATGCGCAGTACCCATCTGCTGGCAGCCGTCGGCCTGATTGAAGCGCTCGGTGGCGGATACGAAAACACAACAATACCAGTACCCGAAAAGGTAGGCAACCATGACTGAAACCAACAAACCTCTACGCCATTTCGGCTTTCAGCAACGTCACCAGCACCGAAGTTACCGGCTGTTTCTGGTAACTACTATCGCCTTGCTGCTAGGACTGATTTATCTGTTTTACTGGTGGAATTTTGCCAGTCGTTTCGTCGTCACCAATGATGCCTATATCAGCGGTAACTTGGCAGCATTGAAGGCACAGACCAGCGGTACGGTAGTCGATGTGCGCGTCGATAATACCCAATATGTGCATCAGGGCGATGTGTTGGTGCGCCTCGACGGCTTGCAGGCGCAAGTGGCGCTGGAGCGGGCCGAAGCCAATCTGGCGGATAGCGTGCGCCAGATCGAAACTTTGTTTAGTCAGGCCGACATGCTTCAGCAGAAAGTAGCCGCCAAAGAGGCCATCTTAAAGCGCAGCCAGTGTGATTTGCTTCGTTATCAAAGCGTGGCAGACGATGGGGCGGTATCCGCGCAGCAAATTGAAGACAGCGAGTTTCAAGTCCGGGAACAGGAAGCGGATGTCCGCCAAATTCATGCCGAATTGGGGGGCGCTGAAGCGTTAATTCAGAACACAAGTCCGGCCGATAACCCGAAAGTATTGCAAGCGGTCGCCGCGCTAAAACAGGCTTACCTGGATAAAGCCCGGCAGGATATTGTCGCCCCGGTGTCGGGATTCGTCGCCAAACGCAGCATTCAGCCGGGTGAGCAGGTTCGCCCGGAGACGCTGCTGCTGGCGATTGTCCCCTTGGATTATTTGTGGGTGGAGGCCAATTTCCTGGAAAACGAACTGGCTGATGTAAGACCCGGGCAGGCAGTGGAAATTACCGTCGACCTGTATGGTTCTGATGTGGTTTATCACGGTGAAGTGCTGGGGCTGGGTGCAGGCACCGGCAGCGTGTTCGGTTTGTTGCCGCCTGATAATGCCACCGGCAACTATATCCATATTGTCGAGCGAGTACCGGTCAGGATTGGATTACGGACTGAGGAACTGTCTGCCAATCCGTTACGTCCCGGTTTGTCGGCGGTAGCGAGAATAGATACCGGCAGCAAAGGCCGCTCGGTTTTGGAGCCCTTAACCACCACACCTTCCACGGCTTATAAAACCGACGTTTACGATCATCAACTGGAGGGTGCCGACACATTGATTCAAAAAATTATTGAGCAGAACCAAAAGTCAAACAGGTCTTTAAGGCGACAGAAATAATAACTAAAATTTTCAGGCAAAAAAACGGGTGCATTCAGCACCCGATTTTTTGATTAAATATAATAATTGGCTTTAACTGTGTACGCTGATCTTAAATTAACAACAGCTTTATCAACGATGAGTCAGTCAGTTTATCACCCAAAATCCTTAACTGAAAAGCTGGGTGATTTACCAAGATATTAAATGTGATAAGCGGTTTCGCCGTGCTCGGAAATATCCAGACCTTCGCGCTCTGATTCTTCACTAACCCGAAGTCCAATCATAATATCCACAAACTTGAAGGCTATAAAAGAAACGATACTTGACCAAACTATGCAGATTCCTACGCCCCACAGTTGGCTTATAAACTGAGTTGAAATGCTGTATTCTGCCACGCCATTAGTGACGTAATCCCAAACACCTGTGCCGCCTAATGCGGGACTGGCCACTACAGCAGTACCCAAAGCGCCGATAATTCCACCCACACCGTGTACTCCGAAAGCGTCCAGCGAATCATCATAACCCAGCAGAGTTTTCAGGCTGGTAACCGCCAAAAAGCACACGGCACCACCGACGATGCCTAAACCAATTGCACCCATAGGTCCAGACCAGCCACAGGCAGGTGTAATGGCAACCAAGCCGGCGATAGCTCCGGAAGCGCCACCCAACATGCTGGGCTTGCCACGTATTATCCATTCCGCACTTGTCCAGGCAAGCGTGGCCGCTGCGCTGGCCAATAATGTATTAACAAAGACTAAAGCAGCAAGACCATTGGCCTCCAGATTGGAACCTACGTTAAACCCAAACCAGCCCACCCATAACAGTGATGCGCCAATCATGGTCATCGTAACACTGTGTGGGGCAAGAGATTCTTTTTTGTAACCGATACGTTTGCCGACCATCAAGCAACCTATCAAACCAGCGATACCCGCGTTGATATGTACAACCGTACCACCGGCAAAATCCAGGGCACCTTTTTGAAACAGGAATCCTGCTGTTGCGCCCGCAGTTCCGCCCGCCGCTGCATCAGTATAAGCATCAGGACCCGCCCAATACCAAACCATGTGCGCCATTGGCAAATAGGCAAAAGTAAACCAAATCAGCATAAACACCAAGATAGCCGAAAATTTAACGCGCTCCGCAAACGCACCAATAATCAGCGCCGGAGTAAGACCCGCAAAGGTCAACTGAAAGGCAACGTACATATACTCGGGAATATAAACACCTTTACTGAAAGTGGCCGCCATTGAATCCGGCGTTATGCCAATAAGAAACAACTTGCTCAATCCGCCAAAAAAGGCATTGCCTTCAGTAAACGCAATACTATAACCGTAAGTTGCCCACAGAATAGCCATCATCGAGAAAATCACGAAGACTTGCATTAACACTGACAACATATTTTTGGCGCGTACCATGCCGCCATAAAATAATGCCAAACCGGGAATAACCATGAGGATAACCAATACCGTCGCCATAATCACCCACGCAGTATCACCTTTGTTAATGGTCGGTGTAACAGCTGCAACGGCGGCTTCCGGATCGGCAACCGCAAAGCCTGAAAAACCCAACAAAGCAACCAGCATAAAACTATTTAGTAAATGTTTCATTTTTCCCCCTTATAAAGGCTAGAGTGCTTCATCGCCGGTTTCACCGGTACGAATCCGGACAACCTGCTCTAAATTAGTTACAAAAATCTTACCGTCACCAATTTTTCCGGTATTGGCCGCTTTGGTAATTGCCGCTACCGCCTGATTAAGCAGTTGATCTGCAACCGCGACTTCAACTTTGGCTTTAGGTAAAAAATCAACAACATACTCTGCTCCACGATAGAGTTCGGTATGACCTTTTTGGCGACCAAAACCTTTGACTTCGGTTACGGTTACACCTGAAACCCCCATATCTGAAAGTGCCTCACGGACATCATCCAGCTTAAAAGGTTTAACAATAGCGGTTATCAATTTCATTTGTTCCTCTCTTGATTTTAAAGTAACGACTCAACATTACTTAAAGCATGGACTGTGCCAAGTATGACTCCAAAATGAATCTGATGGCTTGGCTGCACAAAATCAAGCAGGGTTTATCGGGTTATGGAGGTAAGCTATTGCTTTGTAAAGATTGATAAAATCCTGGAATTGCCATTAAGATTTATTTAATGACCCGACTGACTCGCTAAAAATACCGGAATAAGCGCCCCCTGTTGCGCACCACATTAGCGCAACAAGGTGGATTGTGAGCCGTGCTGGTGCGAACCGCCGGTTAAGTGGCTTTAATCCAAAAGACCGTCATTTTCATTATCATGTCACTAGGAGAACCTGACGTCGATCGAGAGTTGCAAATCCCGTCACGCGTCATTAGGCGCAGCATAAAACTATCGGATTGTAATGAAAGCCGTTAACTTCCGGCTATCCATGACCGTATTCAGAAAGAATCGGTTAAGAAAACACCAAAGACAAAAAGCTTTATTTCTTCGTGCCCTTCGTGTCTTCGTGGTGATGATTTTTAAGACTCGTACAGAGTGCCGGAAACACTTATTCTCGCTTACGCTCGAAAAGCCTTATTCCGGCCTACGCCTGTTAAAGGGGGCTGTTAACAAAGACTTTTTTTCGCAAAAAACACCAAGGACAAAAAGCTTTATTTCTTCGTGCCCTTCGTGTCTTCGTGGTGATAATTTTTTAAGACTCGTACAGGGTGCCGGAAACGCTTATTCTCGCTTACGCTCGAAAAGCCTTATTCCGGCCTACGCC
>JBAXTQ010000278.1:0-4513 GCA_037130115.1 Methylococcaceae bacterium | reverse complement strand
TCGGGCGTAAAGCATCAACATAACTGGCTAGTTTTTGCGTGGCATTTAATTCCATGATTAAATCACCATATAAATTAAAGCGTGGTCGGCGTTATTGCTTTTGTAATCTATGCCATCGAGAATTAAAAATTCTTTGTTAATTGCTTCGGCGTTTAGTTCTTCGCCGTTTTTGCCGCTGTTGCGGATAAAATTACCTGCTTCCATGCCTAGAATTAGGCATTTTGTACCTTTTGGTTGTAGGTCTTTCCAGTAGCCGTCGGTTATGCCTGAGTAGGATTGAATAGAAGAAATGAGAGAACGATTATATCTCGTCTTATCAAAAATTCTGCTCTTATAATTGTATGTTTTATCCATATCCTCAATCTCCTGCAACTCCTCTTCAAAAGAATTAGTATAATGATATTTACCATCAAAAATCTCAGATTGTCGATAATCATCATTTGCTAACATAGTGAATAAAGTCAGCGGACTTTTTTCAATAAACTCGTCAAAAAACCGATTAAAATCCACGCGGAATAATTGCGCGTAATCTATCCATAAAGTATTAACAGCGGCTTTTAAAAACTGGTAATCCTCGGCTTTTTCTAACATATCTGCACACAGTTTTTCATAACCTGCGTGATAGCTTTTAATCACAGCATCTTTACTAAATTGTTGGCTGGTGAGTTGTTCAAGCTGTTGTTGCTGTTGTTTGCGAAATTCAATGGGATAAACCGCCGCTTCTATTTCTTCTTGATTTAAATCGCTGAAAAGTATCTTGCATAATTGCTCAGCAATTGTTTTTTCACTATAGCCACGAATACATTTGATTTGTTTTAATTCATCCTGTAAATCACGCACTTCCAACCAACGGTGCAACGTGTGGCTATGGTAAGCCGTTAATAAATCATCCAGATTAAAATTCGCCCGCAAATCATCCAAATCTCTAACGGGGTGTTTGTCTAACAATAAATTGAATTTTATGGCTTTGGTCATTGTGGGTTTTTGGTTGGGTTAAAAAACATATCGTTCCCACCGCTCTGGCGTGGGAATGCCGCTGTTGACGCTCCAGCGTCATCATGTAACGCTGGAGCGGGAGAACTGTGCGTTTGAGAAAATACAAACCAAGGTTTGTACTCCAGTAATTATAGCCTTGTACACTATAAAACTTAGAATTTTTGTAGCAGCATAGTTTCTTGTATTACTTTTTCTAACTGTGGTGCGGGTGCATAAATAATATCGTCCAACCCGTGTTTATGTTCATCAAAATCTAAAGCGGGTTTATGTTTGGCATTATCATAACGGAATAATAAATTATTATTTTTATCCTGTAAGTGATAACTGTAAGCGAGTTTATCAATACTGCCTTCAGAAGCATCAATAAACTCTCTAAAATGTAGTTCGCTTTCATCAATAAAAATCAGATAGCCAAAAACATGCGCTTGCTGTTGATCGCGTTTATCAATAGTCAAGGATTGATTAACAACAAAAGAAGTATTATCAAATAATCCTTTGATGTTATTTAAATAGTCATCCAGCAACATAATGAATATCTTGCAAGGTTTTTTGTTTTGCTAATAATTTTTGATACAGTTTAAATTCACCTGCCCAAATTATATATTCATCATCGCCACCTGCTAAATCTTCCGCTACCATATTGGTCATGAAATATTCAGAAGAAACCTGGTATTTATTTTCATAAATAACCAATTTTTGTTTAGCCAGTTTTATCGCTAATTGTAAGCGATTAATTTCTGCATCAATAGTCGATTGCACCAAATGCAGTACATTAACGGAATTTTCATTACCTTGTATAGAAAGTGTTGCTGACATAAATCACCCGAATTAAATGCCCAAAAAATTTTTCACGCTACTACCAAACGATTTTACACCTTCCCACGCACGTTCCGCTGTTTCACAAACACTTCTAACCACTGTTTTTGCCGCATTGGCAACGACACTAACACCCGTATTCACAAGCTCCGCGACTTTCTTACCTGCCGCCACACCGATAACGCGCCCAACTTTTGCACCTAACACCACCGCCGCTGGATTAAATAAGCCACCCAGTGCCGCACCTACTTTAGCTCCGATATTACCGCCAACGGTTTTACAGGTGCTATCAACCACGGCGATAACTCTGGCGGCAGCTTTGTCGATTAAATAATCCAGCGCGTCTATCGGCTCTAGTTCTTTTTGCTCAACTTTGTAGGCGACTTTTGCCGAAGTTAGTCCTGCGTCAACGGTGGCAGTTGTTTCAATAGTGGATGCTTGGTTTAGCTCTTCAGCTAATAACTTTTTCTTTTTGGCAATCTCAACCGCCGCCGCGACGACTTTTTTAACATCGTTGTCGGTTTCAGCATCCAACGGCGTGTCAAAATAGGCTTGTGCAATAGTGCTTTCTTGTTGGCTATCCGTGCTGACCGTTTCTAAGGCAATCGCACTGAGCAGGGCGTTGAGTTTAAGTTCTTCTTTTAAATTAGAGGCTATCGCGGTTTTGTTTAAATCGGTAAAACTGGTAGACGCTAATTCGGCGATGACGTTTATATCGGTTTCGCCATTGCTGAGTTGTTTGAAGAGTTCGACATTACCACTATTCATGGCGGTTTTTGCCGCTTCGATAATGCTGTCTTGTTCAGCTTGTGGCAGGTCTTGTATGGCTTTGTTCAGGTTATCGCGTAACCAGATATTTAATGACAACCCATTGCTTTTATAGCGTTGAATCTCTGAATACGCCAGACTGATTGCATTAATGGTGGCGGAAATTTGCACTACCGTTTGCTTTATGTCGGCTTCAGAATCGTAGGCGTTGGAATCGCTTAGCAGTTGGTAAAGAAAATCATCTATGGGTTGTTGATTATCTGCATATTCTTCTAATGCCTGATGAATGAGGGCTAGACTTTGTTCGGGCAGCGGGTTTTTCATGGTTAATTCACTTGTGGCGTTGAGAGATAGGCTGACGGCATTATATACAATCAGCGTATGAAGGCGTTAATGTTGGACGTAATCTATTAACTATCGCTATGATTCTGTTCGCTCACTACAGCATTTAGGGCGGTATTAATGAAGTAAGCACGAAATACTAACAGTTTACACATTTTCCGGCAGTAACCGAACGACAGCAATCGTAAATAATGCTGACGTTGATTGATCGTAACTGTCTGGCTGTTTCTGGTCGTGAGCTACAAGTTAGTTCCAACTAAAAACCAACACACTCTCGGAGTGGCTTGGGTTAGGAGATATTTTTTAAATAAATCCCCCGCTGCCTCTCACTTTGCTCTCTCTTTTTCAAAGGGAGGTGAACAACTACAAATTGTGTGTTGATTTTTAGTTGAGACTGATCGCCGTTTTTCGGTCATTGGAGCTTGTGTTTACACGGCGAAACGGTTCTAATTGTAAGTCATTGATAATTTATTAGACCAGGTAGGATGTGAATATATAACATTGAATTAGCATGTTATTTTTATATCAAACAGCTAAATGACTGGTTATCGATGCAACTTTATGTTTTTTAAGGCAAATAAACATAGAACCGATTAGCCGTGCTTGTGTTTATGTGGTAACTCGTTTTTTAGACTTGTTGTGCTACAAAAAAAAGTGTCGCACAACTTTTTAATGCTGCTTAAACATTTTAAGCGTTTCTTCGCCAATTACGGTCGACCTGATCATAAATGTTCCTGGCATTTCTATTGCTGTTCAATAAAGACACAAGTCCAACATACTAGCATTTCCATTTGCAATATAAGATGGTAACTCTGATAAGCTTGTCTCTAATTTAAGTGAATTTATTTTTGAACAAAATTCTTGAAAAGAGATGTTATCGCCTTCAACCTCAATGCCGATGTGTCGTTCTATATCAGTTCTTGTTAGAAACAACGGCTTTTTCGTGTGGTTATTTTTTGCGAAACTCCCAAAAATAGCTTGATGAATTGCAATTCGACGCCATGCATCTTCTAAATTTTCACTTGTAAGTTTGATAATGCCGATTATAGACAGATAGTTAAGCAGTGAGGCTGTAGCACAATTGACTTCTTTGCGACCATCCGCAGTTCCCACTAAGAGTAACTGCCAATCTTTAACGTTAAATGCTTCCCATCTAGGGGATACAGGACAATTAGGGAAGTCAATATAAAAATTCGTCATGTCGGCATTACTTTTTAGATAGTTATAGGCTCAACTTAGTTTTTTGTGTACACGTCAAAATCTTACGCTTTTTTTCACTCATTTCTGTCTACCTTTTTATGGAAGACACCATCTTAATCGACTGTCCGGATTTTGGGGTTCACTATAGTTTAGCTGGAACGACTTTCAGTCGTCCGTAAAACAACCTATGGACTTTCAGTCCATAGTGGTTGAGTTAGATGAAACAGGATGTTGCCTGAATATTACGAGCGATTATGGGCGTTCAGAACAAGGTAAACGGGTCTATGATACGAGACAAACTCATCCAGGTACAAGAATCAACACTGTTGCTGTATTGCAGCCATTCAGAGCATTCCTTAAAAATAATTGGCATCCCCTACGTGCTTTATTT
>JBAXTQ010000277.1:0-4518 GCA_037130115.1 Methylococcaceae bacterium | reverse complement strand
CCCGGTTTAAGCTCACCTGACAGCATGGGCATTTACTACACCTATCAGGCAAAATCAGGCATAAGCACCGATGCCAACCGCAATTGCATTTCCAATATTCATAACAACGGATTGAGTTATGAACAGGCGTTAAAGAAATTGCTGTTTTTAATCAAGGAATCCGAAAAGTTAAAATTTTCGGGCGTTAATTTAAAAGACGAAACAACTGAGTCGGGATTGGATGATCAGCCACAGGCTAATTTTTTACTGGATTGACAAAGGCGCATCAATCGCGAATGATACGCTTCGTACCTCAGCGCATTTTATGAGAGTTGAAACTTTAAATAGCCGATAATCGTTCCACAGTATCCGGATAATGTTCAACCAAGCGAATTAATACTGCGGCTTGCGCATTAGGTCTGGCTCGTCCTTGCTCCCAGTTTTCGAGCGTACGTTCGTTGGTGCGTAGGTATCGGGCAAACACGGGCCGCGACAAATGCAGGCGTTCACGGAGGCATAATAACTCTTCCGGCGTTATGGTAAGTGCGGGCTTTTTTTCTACTGTACACTGTTTCAGTGTGATTTTGCCTTCGCGTTCTGATTTTAGTGCAGTGAATCCTTCATTTAATTCGTCAAATAAATTACGTTTCATTTGTGTTTCCTCGCCTCTAATTCATGCTTGAGCAGGTCTTTTAAAATTTTGCGTTGTTCTGGCGTTAAATCATTCATTTCGTTTTTATTAAAGATCGTAAACAGCCAAAACTGATGGCCCGATACCCACCAATAATAAATTATCCGTAATCCGCCTCGTTTTCCTTTGCCTCGATTTTCATCGGAATAACGAATCTTGCGTAATCCACCAGTGCCTTCAATGACATCGCCAGCTTCAGGGTTTTCCATAAGAATCTTCTGGAAGGCTTGGAAATTCTTGTCATTCAGATAATCTTGGCGATTTCGTTCAAAGGGAGGTAATTCGACGAAAATAGCTTTCATATAATTATTGTACGTAAGTTACGTATGATTGGTCAATATTTTAAGCAAGTAATCGATTGGATTAGCGGTTTTATCGTTAAAGCTGTATGGCGGATTCGCCGTTAGGCAATCCGCCTCTTGAACCTGATCTTCCGCTTCAAAACTTCCAAGTTGTTTTTATAATAAGAAATATTGCAGATTATATCTTTTTAACAAACTCTGATTTAAGTTTCATGGCACCAATACCATCGATTTTGCAGTCTATATCATGATCACCGTCAACCAGACGGATATTTTTGACTTTAGTGCCGACTTTGACAACGAGTGAGGTGCCTTTGATTTTAAGATCTTTGATGACGGTGACGGTATCGCCGTCTTGCAGTACGTTGCCATTGGCGTCCTTAATAATTTTGGCATCGGAATTATCGTCGGTGGCTCCGTCTTTTGGCCATTCATGTGCGCATTCAGGGCAGATGTATTGGCTAGCGTCTTCGTAGGTGAATTCTGAGCCGCAGGCTGGGCATTTGGGGAGGTTACTCATGGTTTTTACCTTAATTATAGATTGTCTCAACCCGTTGAAATACAAGGTGTCTTGAAACAGGATGATGCCGGATTCAGGCGATTAGCGTGTATTATACGTTATTGAAGGGTTTCCGGTCTCAGAATACAACTTTAGCAGGCGTCATTCTGTTACAGTGATACAGGCGGTTATTATGCTTATCAGGCAGTTTTCGGTAAGCGTTTTTAAATAACCAGGTTTCCATACTACTTAACTCCCGGGAGGAGCGATGAGTGAATTTTTTCATGAAGGCAGTCGTCAATTACAAAACCAATTTGAAACACAACCAATGGCTGATCGGCTGGCCGAGACCATTATTTCTCATCAGATTAGTCCCGAAGACCAAGTTTTTATAGAACAACAAAACATGTTTTTTCTGGCGACGGTTGATCAGCAAGGGCGGCCTAATTGTTCTTACAAAGGCGGTAGCGTTGGCTTGGTTAAGGTGATCGATGAATACACCGTGGCTTTTCCGGTTTACGATGGCAACGGCATGTATTTGTCGGCGGGCAATGTCATGGTCAACCCGGCTGTTGGCCTGTTGTTTATCGACTTTCAAAGACAAGCGCGTTTGCGTTTAAACGGTGATGCTTTTATACAGGAAAATGATCCGCTGTTGGCGCACTGGCCTGAGGCAGAGCTGGTGGTGCGGGTAAAGTTGCGGGAAATGTTTCCCAACTGTCCACGCTATATTCACAAAATGGTGATGGTGGAAGAGTCAGCGTTTGTTCCGAAAAAACACTGTGAAACACCCGCGCCAGACTGGAAGCGTCTGGAAATGGTCGCCGATGTATTGCCGGCACGCGATGTACATCTGGCAGGGAATCTGCAAGATCCGGCAGCGACGATAAACCGCACGTAGCCTGAATACTGCCCTTTTTTTGTAGTTGTTCACCTCCCCCGTCGAAAAAGGGAGAGCAAAGCGAGGGGGGGTAGAAGGGAATTTATCTAATAAAATCTCCCCTAACCCCTCTTTTTCAAAGAGGGGGAACTCATTACGTTGGTGTTTTATCTGTTGCGAGTTACCTTAAGGAAAATACGCAGCTTCTTTCGGTTTGGGTACGTTGGCTGATTTTTCCTCGGCCACTATCCAGCCGCCACCCATGGCAAGGTATAAAGAAATGGCTGAGTTAAAGGTCGATGCACGCGCATTGGTAAGCTCAATTTGGGCGCTAACCAACTGTCTGATGGCATCCAGTTCATTTAGATAATCAACATAGCCTTCTTCATAGCGAATCCGCGATAGATTGAAATAGCGACTATTGGCACCTACCCGATCAATTTGTTTTGCTTCTTGTTCTTTGGTTTTTATGAGACTGACCAGCGCGTTTTCAAATTCACTAAAGCCGGTAATAATGCTTCGCTTATAATTAGCCAATGCCGCTTTTTGGACGGCTTCCGCTGATTGCACTTGGCCGGCTATTTTTCCGGCGGTAAATATAGGCGTTACTATTGCTGAACCCACTGTCCAGAAATTGGCACCGGGCGCAAAAAGACCGCCTAATTGTGAGCTGATTTGTCCTACGTTTCCGGTCAGGGAAATAGTAGGAAAATATTGCGCCCTGGCAACGCCAATTTGTGCATTCGCGGAAATTAATTGTTGCTCTGCCTGGGTAATATCCGGTCGTCTTATTAATAAATCAGAAGGTAAACCGGCCGGTATTGCCGGCAGTTTAAGCGTATCCAGGGTCAAGCCGCGTGGAATGGAATCAGGATTTTTGCCCAATAAAACATTCAAGGCATTTTCAGTCAAGGCGATACGCTGCTCATAAAGGGGAATTTGCGCACTTTGTAGTTGATATTCAGAATCCGTTTGTTCCACTTCCAGTTCCGAGGTATAGCCTTCCTGAAAACGTATAGTGTTAATGCGCAGGCCTTCTTTAAGAATCGCCACGATTTCTTTGGTTATTTCCAGTTGCTTGTCCAGTTGACGCAAGTTGATGTAAGTTTTTGCGACTTGACTCACCAAGGTTAGCATGACGGCTTGGCGCGTTGCCTCTTGACCAAGAAGATTGGCCATTGCCGCTTCGTTGGCGCGTCTTAATTGTCCCCAAATATCAAGTTGCCAGTTCATCCCGCCGTTCAGGTTAAAAGAATCACCGTCAGGCCTAAATTGTGGCGAGGTCGCCGGTTGCGGATGTTGGGTTTTAAACGAACCGGTGATCTGCGGAAACAAATTGGCGCGTGTTGAGCCATACAAACCCATGTATTGATCAACATTGGCAATGGCTATTTTTAAATCGTAATTGCCCTGAATGGCTTGTGTTATCAAACGATTGAGTACGGGATCGCCTAGCTGTTGCCACCACCGGTTATTGGTTGCATTAAGCAGGGCATCGGTTTCGCTGTTACGCCAATGGCTGGGTGCGGCAATTTCAGGCTTTATATAATCCGGGCCTACTTTAAAACACCCGGTTAATAGAATGCTTGATAACAATAAAAATTTATTCATTGTCAGGCTCCTGTTGTTTGTCCACCGCGATTTCGGTTTTCTTTTGATCCGAAAATTTCTCAACGGTGTAGAAACTTAAAGGAATCAAAAAGATGGCAATAAACGAGGCGGCCGCCATCCCCCCAATAACGACATAACCAATAACTTGTCGCCCCAAAGCACCCGCACCATGCGCCAAAGCCAACGGCACACAACCCAAAATAAAGGCGAAACTGGTCATTAAAATGGGCCGCAACCGCAACCGCGCACCTTCCAGGGTCGCTTCAACCAACGGTTTACCCTGATCTACGCCCATCTTGGCAAACTCCACAATCAAAATGGCGTTCTTGGCAGCCAAGCCAATCAGCATAACCAAGCCGATTTGCGCGTAGACATTATTGGCGTATTGCCCGACCATTAATGCCGCAAAAGCGCCAAAGACGGCAACCGGGGTGCTCAATAAAACGCTGAACGGCAAGCTCCAACTTTCATAGAGACCGGCTAAAATCAAGAATACACACAACAGTGAAAAGCCAAAAATAAGCATCGGCGACAAGCCTTGCTGGGCAATTTTTTC
>JBAXTQ010000276.1:0-4571 GCA_037130115.1 Methylococcaceae bacterium | reverse complement strand
TTTTATATATGTTTGTCTGTGTTTAGTTATATTTTTAACTACTTAGTAGTAGCTCCTTATGTTGTGCTGGTTCTAAAACTCCATATTGGTCGAATTCTCTGGCTTCGCAACTCAAGTAAATCACAAGACTATTGCCTGGTTAAATCTTGATCATGCAATTTTTCAATGCCTTATCTTCTTATTTTTATTTACGAAAAGCTCAAAAATAAAATGTCTAATGCAGTTTTTTATATTTTATTGGCTATTTATAAACAAACAAAATAAACTCTTAACGCCACGCCACGCCACGCCATAACTGGCTGAAAATGGAGTGATTGTGGCTTGTGGTGCTTGGTTTTTAGTATGTTTTTGTAACAATTCGCAATTTAACCTGGATAAACGATAGGTAAACCATGAACACAAAATTAATAGCAGCATTTGTTTTAAGTCTCAGTGCCAGTACCGGCGCCCAAGCGTCCTTAGTGGCTCGTACCGGTGGAATGGTCTATGACACTGTGAATAACATCACCTGGGCAGCCGATGCCAACTTGTTTAAAACCCAAGCGGCGGGTAATGCCAATCTGGTCAGTGAAATCATTAATGCCAACGGCGGGGTTATTCATGACACGGCCAATTATTATGATGGCTATGATGGTATCTATAACTTGAGCAGCGCAGACTTTAATACCAGCACTGGCACAATGACCTGGTTTGGCGCACAAGCCTGGGCCAACAACTTAAGCTTAGGTGGCTTTACGGACTGGAGCCTGCCTTCTACACCCGTAGAAGCTTATGGATACAATGTTACCAGTAGCCAAATGGGTGATTTGTTTTACAATCAATTGGGAGTTTCAGCAGGTAGCAGCATTGCAACGAGCACTAATCCCAACTATAATTTATTTACTAACGTCCAGAGCTATGTGTACTGGTCGGGTAGTGAGTACGCGCCCTATCCGCTCAGCGCGTGGGACTTCTTTACCATCAATGGCAACCAGGACAACTACGGTAAGGTCAGCCAGTTCTACGCATGGGCTGTTCGCCCGGGCGATGTTGCCGCCGTTCCGGTACCCGGTGCGTTTTGGCTTTTCGGTAGCGCTATGGTCGGGTTAATGGGTTTAAAGCGGCGCGGTAGCATCGGGTAATTTGGTAATTTGGGTTATTGGGTGCTTTTGAGGGGGTGCAGGGGGTGATAACCCCCTGCGATTTTAAAAAACGCACCCATGCCTTTTGATAGGTAGGGGCAGAAGATAAACTGCCCCTGCGTCGCTCCCACACTAACGGTAGTTTAAAATGGCGCGTTACGAACATTTACCCATCTACCGTGATGCCTTGAACTTGGCGGTGCATTTTGAAAAAATCGTCGCCAATTTCAGTCGCTATCATAAATACACCTTGGGTACCGAGTTACGCAATGCCAGTCGACAGGCGGTCAAGATGGTGATTCATGCCAATAACCAAACCGACAAGCTTCAGGCTTTGCAGGAGTTACGCGAGCATCTTGAAGAGTTGCTGTTACTGATACGTCTGGGGAAAGAAGTTCAAGCGTTTAAAAGTTTTAACGCCTACAGCCAAGTGGTTGAGCTGACGGCTAAAGTTTGCAGACAGAATGAAGGTTGGCTGAAAAGCCTTCGTGCGTCCCGGCAGGACGACAAAAACAAGTGAGCCAGAATGGCACGGCCGTTAAGACGCCGTGGCAGCGTGCCGAGTTGTATCATTGTGCGCCCGTTTCACCCGGCAAGTTCGGGTATGAGTAAACAGTGCGGAATACCGGTTATCCGGGTTTCCAAACGGTGGGTTAATGATTAACCGCTAAGTAAACGGGCTATGCGATAGTCTATGTGTACTGGTCGGGTAGTGAGTACGCGCCCAATCCAAACAACGCGTGGAACTTCAATACCAACAATGGCAACCAGAACAACAACAATAAGAACAACCAGTTCTACGCATGGGCTGTTCGCCCGGGAGAATGATAGTGCTTGTTGATTCCGGTAGTTTGTTTGGTTTTGCCAATCTGCACCGGCATTATTTGGGGTGCAGAAAAGGCAAACGCAACACCTACAATGCCTTGCGTTTTGAAGCAAGGCAGGAGCTAAACCTGCTGGAGCTTTCGGAAGCGCTGCAAAATCGCAGCTATCGCCCGTCTTCGTCTGTCTGTTTTGTTACACAACGCCCCAAAATGCGCGAAATTTTTGCGGCGGATTTTAAAGACCGTATTGTCCATCATGTGCTGGTGGATGAGTTGGAGCGGTATTGGGAACCGGTATTTATCCATGATTCTTATGCCTGTCGTCGGGGAAAAGGCATTCATCATGCAGTAGCCCGTTTGCAACAGTTTATCCGGCAAGGCTCGGGTAACGGTCAGCAACGGCTGTGGTATCTGCAACTGGATATTAAAAATTACTTTATGAGCATCGACAAAGCCGTGCTGTTTTCGTTGCTAAAAGCGCACATTGATAGCGTGGAAGTACTGTGGTTAACCAAGTTGCTGGTGTTTCATGATTGCACGCAAGATTATACTTACAAAGGCCGTCCCGGTTTATTGCAACAACTCCCCCCGCATAAAAGTCTGCTGCAAGCAGGCGCTGCCAAAGGCTTGCCCATTGGTAATCTTAATAGCCAGTTTTTTGCCAATGTCTATCTCAATGCTTTGGATCAGTTTGTCAAACACACGCTTAAGTGCCGTTATTATCTGCGCTATTGCGATGATTTTGTGTTGTTGTCACAAGACCCGCAACAATTGTCAGTCTGGCGCGAACAACTGGGTCAATTTTTGGCGGAACGCCTGCAATTGGAGCTTAACAACAAGCGTGAGAAATTAAGACCGGTTAGTGATGGCATTGATTTTTTGGGCTATATCGTGCGCCGCGATTACACACTGGTACGTAAGCGGGTAGTGAATAATTTGCGTGCCAAGTTGCGCGGTTTTGAGGCGCAACTGGTCAGGCAACGCGGGTCTTATCGGGTGTATCGCTATGATGTCGAAGTGGTTGATGCGTTAGCGGCTTGCCTGGCTTCTTATCTGGGGCATTTGAGTCATGCCGACAGTTTTGCTTTGCGGCAGCGGATTTGGCAGGAATTTAGTTTTCTGGAGCAGTATTTTCAAGTGGATGCGCTCAGCCAAACCGTGAGTCGCCGCCGTTTTGATGCGTCTGGTTTTCATACGGTTTTGGGGCAGTACCGTTGTTTTCAGGGCTGTTTTGCCCACGATGTCATGTTCTATAAAGTGGGGCGGTTTATCGAATTTTATGGCGAGGCCGATCAGGCGATTGCTGATCTACTGGGTTTACAACGACTGAGGGCTAATCGGCGCGGGGCTTTGTGGGGCTTTCCGGTAGCCTTTGCCCGGCATTATTTACGGCGTTTGCTTAAGGCGGGCATGCCGGTGGTTTGTATTGTTGAGACCGGGCAATATCTTAACAGGATTCAGGAAAGGCGGGTATTTTGCCGGGTTGTGCCGGGTAAAAACGGCATCGATCTATTACCATTCATGGCACTGGATACCGGTATGACGGCGAGTGCTGAAGTATCTTGCTAATAAGGTGATTTGTAGTGTCCTATCGTTTGGCTTATTGCATTGGATAAATTGAGTTGTCGTTTTTGCCGGCCTATAATCACCTTTGTTTTTGCTCCTGGATACATCATTTCTTGTCTTTTGGGAGTCGCAAATCACCTTGTTATGATCTACAGTTAAGGGTGTCTCCTGTTGAAATTAAATCTGTGTAAGAGAGGATTATATGAATTTACTATCGTGTAAAAAATTGTCCATCGCAGTGCTTTCGCTGGGGTTTGCAGCATTGCTTCCCGCCTTGGCGCAAGCTGATTTGATGGTGTATCCTGCAAAAGGCCAGACGAACGATCAACTTTCGAAAGACCGTTATGAATGTCATGCATGGGCGGTCAACCAGTCCGGTTTTGATCCGAGTAACGCGCAAGCGTATCAGGCAAGTCCACAACCTCAGCAAAAAGGCGAGGTGCTTCGTGGCGGCGCACGGGGAGCTGCGGCGGGAGCAGCCATTGGCGCTATCGCTGGCGATGCCGGTAAGGGTGCCGCTATCGGGGCAACGGCGGGCGGGCTAAAAAAAGGCTTTCAGAAAATTGACAATAACCGAAATGCCCAGAACCAACCCGCAGCGACAGCACCAGGCCTGGATGCCTACAATCGAGCCATTAGTGCTTGTCTGAGTGGACGTGGTTATACTGTCAATTAAGCGGTAGCATGAGTTGAGTTACTGATACTCAATTTTCAAGCCCAATGTGAAGATTAAATACCAGAAACGGCGTAGGCCGGAATAAGACTTTTCGAACGCAAGCGAGAATAAGCGTTTCCGGCATCCGCTACAAAGGTGCCGGAAACGCAACCACGCGCTACGCCCTTCGACAAGCTCAGGACAGGCTTGGGTGGTCTTATTCCGGCCTTATAGACATCAAGTAAAGACATTTCACCACGAAGACACGAAGAACACGAAGGGCGGAGGGGGATTTATCTAATAAAATCTCCCCTAACCCCTCTTTTTCAAAGAGGGGGGACTGAATACTTACGAAGATTTTGCTTTGGTTTTTCTTCGTGAACTTCGTGTCTTCGTGGTGAATTA
>JBAXTQ010000275.1:0-4657 GCA_037130115.1 Methylococcaceae bacterium | reverse complement strand
GACTTAGCAAAATATATTTAAATATCATTTCACAAGTTTCCCTATCAAGAGGTCTAGAACAATATTTACCGCATTTAACGACGACTGGCCTTTCTTAAGCGAATACTCAGTGTACTTAATGGTAACTGGAACCTCTATAATGCGCATCTCATTCTCAAGCCATTGGCTGACAATCTCAGTCGCATAGGCCATCCCGCTCTGAGTCACTTTCAATATTTCAGCAGCGCTTCGTGTAAATGCCCGCAACCCGTTGTGTGCATCGGTTAAATGTGCCCGACCAAAAATTCTCGAAAAATGTACTGCCAACTTAAGTACACATTTACGAGTCCAAGGCATATTGATTGCCCCTCCCAAAAATCGAGAACCGATGACTATGTCGCAATCACCTTGACGCAATCTTTTCAATAATTGTATGGCATCTTCAACCTGATGCTGCCCATCCGCATCAAAATTGAGTAACCATTTTGCCTTATTTACCAATGCGTAATTTATACCAGTCTGTAATGCAGAACCCGCACCCAAATTAACTGGATGCCTAACAACATTAACGCCTGAGCCAAAAGCAATCTGAGCAGTTCTATCTGAAGAACCATCATCGACCACGACGATATTTTTAAAAGCTTTTTTTAAATCAGTGAGCACCGGGGCAATGACCTCTGCTTCGTTATATGCACGAACAATAACAAACACATCGTCATTTTCTGAAAGATACGAGTGTTGTGACTGAACTTTATCAACATTATTCGCTAGTAATCCAACTGAAATTTCAGACATAACTTTACACAAGTTTATATTGTTTTAAAGATTGAAGTAAATATCTCATTGTCACCAACAGCACTAAACCACCCAAGCAACATCGAAATCCACTTTTAATGGACAAGCAAATATGATTAAACTTCGACAGTCGAAACATTATCGATATTGATCAGTAAGACTATTCTTGAAGAATAGTAACCCAAACCCTATAAGTCAACTTTTTGGCCTTATAAATGCGTATGAAATAACTTGAACATCTTGCTTCCTCGCCTTCCGGGATAGTGTTAGGGTAAGCATTGGGAAATATAGCACTCAAGTTATTTTGTGCATATTCCTTAGTAAGTCATATTTCATTACAACTAGCGAAAAGGCAGTAAAAATAGAGAATATTAGTCTCCTAATAAGCGATTTCCAGAAAAATCCGTCAAAATTGTATTTGTGTACATGGAACTTGGCAGAATAACATTCTCAAGCTATAGTTGAATGGAGGTCAAATATTGTGTTGATGGGAATAATTACATTGAATCGAATTTAAGTCTCAGCACACAAAACAAGTACGCGAAGTTTTCGATAACTAGGGGCGATAAACGAACGCAATGAAACGCAATGTAAGCTCCGTTAACGAATTAAAGTTATCCATAATGCATTGATTAAATGAGAAATAACTGGCACAGGATAGTTTAATGGTTCTTATAAGATACTTACTCGTCGGTGTCGCCAATACATTTGTGGGATTGAGTACCATTTATTTTGCTATGTATTTTCTGAAGTTAGACATTGTGTATGCAAATGCGTTTGGTTATTCTATTGGAATCTTGTTAAGTTTTGTGCTGAATAAAGCTTGGACTTTCAATAGCGGCGACCGGATCGTTTCTAGTTTAATCCGCTATTTACTGGTACTAGCCGTAGCTTACGCGGCGAATCTAACTACAGTTCTATTTGCGAATTCTAATCTCGACTTAAATCCTTATATAGCTCAAGCACCAGGTATTATACCCTACACAGTTATAGGCTTTTTGGGCAGTCGTTATTTCGCTTTCCGTACACAGGGAAGTATAGAGACGACAATAAATCATGCAGGCAATGAAGACACCTTTAACAAGAAACCTGTAATATCACGGATAATAGATATAAGCATTGTTGTGCCTTGCTATAACGAGGAAGCGGTCTTATTGGAAACGACCCGCCAAATGGCGAACTTATTACAGCAACTTATCATCGAAGGCAATATTACACCAAATAGCCGCGTGTACTATGTCGACGATGGAAGTCGTGATCAGACATGGAAGCTGATAGAGTCTCTAGCTGAAACCCACAAATTTGTCCAAGGAATAAAGCTATCACGTAATCGCGGCCATCAAAACGCTCTATTGGCAGGTCTATTAACGGCGGAAGGAGAGATAATTATTAGCGTAGACGCTGATTTGCAAGATGATTTGTCCGCGATTAAAAAGATGATCAAGTACTATGCGGCAGGCTACGATATTGTATATGGCGTTCGAGATACCCGTAAGACCGATACGTTCTTTAAGAGCTTTACTGCCAAAGCTTATTACCGTCTATTAAGCGCCATGGGAGTGGAAATCGTCTACAATCATGCTGACTACCGCTTGATGAGTCGACAAGTCATTGAGGCACTGAGAGAATTTGGAGAAGTTAATTTATTTCTTCGCGGCATAATTCCACAATTAGGATTTTCATACGCTCTTGTATATTACGACCGTGCCGAACGTTATGCCGGCGAATCAAAATACCCGCTGAAAAAAATGCTCTCATTCGCATGGCAAGGTATCACATCTTTCTCAGACTTACCTTTGCGCCTTATTACAGGTTTAGGTCTGCTAGTATCGCTGATTAGTTTCTTAATTACGACTTGGGCAATCGCAGTGCGCTTGTTTACTCAAGATGCAATACCAGGTTGGGCTTCAACTGTTTTACCTATCTATTTTCTCGGCGGTATACAGTTATTGTGTCTTGGAATTATAGGTGAGTATTTAGCGAAAATTTACTCAGAAACAAAGTGTCGCCCTCGCTATATCATCGAAAAAATAATTTAGTTGCGTTGCGAAAGGAGTTTGAAGTCGAGGTCGCCTGAAAAAAACGTCGCTAAGGTCAAAATATACCACTAATATTTTGCTTTATAAGTGGGGCATTAATCAACATGTGTTGAAAGCCTCAAATTTAATATTTTGAATGACTACGCCCCGATAGATTTTAAAGATTGAACCTTCCAAACGGAATGGGGCTACAAAAAATTCAAATAATTGCTTTACGGATTTTTTTGCCTTATTGACAACTTTAGGCTCATGGGTAACGCCGTTTCGTAAAGCCTGTATTTCGACTACGCTACGCTTCGTGAAAACACATGCCCTCTTTCATTTCGGCTGACTGTCCTTAAAAGATGGTTGTTTGAAATGTTCAACGGCATTATACTGACTCCGTCTAATCAATATTACCAGAGGTAACATTAAACAATGAGACTTAGTGAATATATATCAACTCCATTGCTGTTTTTTTTTATTTTTGCCGCTTCAATCATCGCTAAGTCTGTATACATGCCAAATCACAATTGGGATATGATACCTTACATTGCTGCCGCAAAATCCTTCGAAGAAGAAAACTTAGAATCACTTCATTCATTCACTTATGACCAACTTCGACATTCAGTTAAAGAGTATGAGTATAAAAAAATGACGACGGGAGACGTAGGAAACTATAGATATGTAATAAGTACAGACTCATCTGCATTCAAAGAGCAGTTACCTTTCTATAAAATACGTCCTGTATATACTGGTCTTATATACCTATTATACAAAGCAGGGGGCAATATTAGCTTCGCAACTCACATTATCTCTGGAGTTTCTGTCTTTATAGCTGTAGGTATTCTATACCTTATATCTACCTCTTTCTTGGCAACGCCACTGATCTTTGCAGTACCGTTTTTAGCGGTAATTTTCGGAATATATGATTTAGCAACTTTATCTACCCCCGATGGTTTAGGTTTCTTGGCTTGTATATTGTCTGTTTATTTTTATCTGAAAAAATATATAACATTGCTATTGATTATTCTTCCAATAATGATTGGAATTAGGACAGATTTTATTTTATTTACAATACCATTGTTGTTTTTTGTATTTTTATTTGAAAGAAGTTGTAGATGGAAAACCTTATTATCAATACTTATATCCGTTGGCATCTACATCGGAATAATAACATATTTTAAGAACCCCGGCTGGTCTACTATTTTCTATTTCGCATGTATACAACCTCTTATTCACCCTATCTCAATACCTCCAATGTTGACAGCATCAGATTATAGATGGGCATTATTCAGAGGAATTAAAGATTTATATAGCGAGTCATTTTATTTATATCTTCTTTTGACTACATACTCGATTTACCTGATTAATAATCATGCAAATAAGACATCGATCATTATTGCACTTAAAGCCCCCTCAACCATACTAACGATTGTTTGTCTTATTACAGTGGTAAGTCATATACTTATTCTTCCAAATATAGAAAAAAGATACTACTCCCCATTTTATATAATTAGTGCTTTTTCGTTTCTAGTCATGATGACTAGAAATTTGACGGTATCAGACTCAGCCCAACAATACCCTGCACCTGCCGATGATTCCGCAATGCCCTATCGCCGCCAGTGAGCCTTATCGTTGTTATACTCAACGCGGCCATTTTTACGGAAAAATAACTGTATATAACTTACATTGAGCGGGCATGAAAAATGAAATATCACGTATTTTACCTGCATTATTGCCGAAATTAGCGTATTTTAAAATCATGCTGTTTTTCGTTTAAAAATTTGTTTATTTTTTATCGGCGATTTTAGCGGAAAAGTTTGCTTTTTTCTCGTAATTTAAAGGAAGTCGACCCGCTCAAT
>JBAXTQ010000274.1:0-4665 GCA_037130115.1 Methylococcaceae bacterium | reverse complement strand
AATATGCCATGCAAAATCGCCAGTCGATGCTCGAACTGGTTTTGTCTGCCTTGGCACGACACCTGCCGCCTTTTGAAGTCACGACTGAAGTGGTTAATTGCCATCATAACTATATCGCCAAAGAACATCATTATGGTTCTGATGTATGGGTCACCAGAAAAGGTGCCATTCGTGCGCGGATCGGAGATATAGGCATTGTTCCAGGCAGCATGGGCGCACGCAGTTACATTGTCGCTGGCAAAGGAAATCCGGACAGTTTTTGTTCGAGTGCCCATGGAGCAGGGCGCCCCATGAGCAGAACTGCCGCCGAAAAATGCTTTACTGAAGCTGATTTGGCAGAACAAACCGTCGGTGTTATTTGTAGGAAAGATAAAGGCGTGTTGGATGAAATACCAGGCGCTTACAAAGATATTGATTTGGTTATGGCTAATCAAAGCGACCTGGCTGAAATTCTGCATAGCCTTAAGCAGGTTGTTTGTGTGAAGGGGTGATACTTCACCTCGATGAAGGGCTTTAAGGCAAGCCATTTCCGTGAGTAAAAATTGATCAGGAAACTGATACCAACTTGGGCAATGTGGGCCGGTTTTGATCTAGGGTCATTGAAGCTGAAGCAACGGCAGCAATAACGACAACTGGAAATAATCATGACTGAAACCATACCCGTGTACAACTCCCGATAATACTGAATACATAGACTTGAATCCAATCACCACCGACCTAAAGATTTGATATGACCATTCACGACAACACAACACCAAACAGCTACACCCACGCTGGCAAAACCACGCTTATTGCGCGTGGCTGGACGGCTGCAATGATTAAAAAACACCTACCCGAACCCGACAAATACCTGGATAACCTACACTACAGATCCGGCCCCAAACGTGGCGTGTGGTGTTGGTCAACTATTTTTGAAATGGAAGCTGATCAGCCTGATCAATTACAGCGTAACCTAGAAAAACGGACGCTACGCAAAGCTAAGATTGCAGCTAATCCGCAAAAAGAAAGGGTGCTGTCAACCAAGCAACAAGAAAAATTAAGAAAATATCAATCTGAGCAATTGTGTTCCCAGTTCGAAAACAGCATACCGACTAGCCTCATGCGTACTTTATGTGGCGAGATTGAAGCCGCTGCCAATACCAGTGAGCCGTGGTCCGCTGTGACTGCTGTGTTGGCGGCTTTCCCTGACATTTATCACCAAAAGGAGCGCCCAGTCACGTTACTTGGGATTAATCTTAGAGAGTTGGAGCTTGGAAAAAACGGCTTATGTTCTTTCGTTTTTTATTTGAGAGATGCGCATGGTAACGAGGCTGCACTTATGGATTTTTTAGAACTTGATAACTCCCAAACACAAAATGTAGCGTCCTTAAAAGCCATCAACCAATCCGATGCGGTTGTCAGAGCGCAGCGTCTGTTAACTACTGGGATTATTATCGATAAGCTTCAGTCGATGCAGAAATTAGTAATCCAGACAGCACACAACAGTCTGGTTAAAAATTTAAATAACGGAATAGAGAAAATAAATGATTGAAACCATACCCGTGTACCTAAAAGGTACTAACAAAGTAGTGCAAGCTGAACCCGCCCCGGCAAATCAGGTAGTGCATACCAACATGCCCGACATTGCACCGCCCAAGCAATTGCCAAAAGGCGATGCCAAGGCAACGGCAAAAAGTGCCAAGGTGACGCTGGTGCTTGACCCCTTGAGCATTACCGAAGTCTCTAGCGAAGGCAAAAAGCAAACGAAGCTCATCGTGTCGGTAGGCACAATGAAGCTTGAGGCGATGGTCAACAGCAAAAGCTATCGGAAAGCCTTTGTTACTTTGGCTGAATTGGGCGCGGATAACTGCACCGTTATCCTGCAAGCCTCCATGACCGTTATGGGTAAGCTGGAATCTTGTGGCTTGGCCGTGCAACCCAAAGCAAAAAAAGCTGAAGCGGTTGAAGCGAGTGAATAAAACCTATCACCAACTGCGTGTGCTTCTGGTGCTGCTAACTGAAGAAAAAGCCCTGGACGACCTGATCAAAGAAGCACTGGCTGAAAACAACACCCCGGTCTCAAACTCCCAGCTCCAAGGCTGGCGGGTATTGAGCGGGCATAAAAATTTTAGGGTGATGAAAAAAGAAGATTTTCTCACCGTCATGACCGCATTGGTCAATTTTTACCAAAAGGACACCGAGTAATTTACCGAGGAGAACAACTTGAAAACAGCAATAATATTCGACACTGAAAGCACCGGCCTAAAAGCACCGGAATTAATAGAAGCAGCTTGGATTAGCCTTATTAGTCCCACGAACTTGACCCCAATCGCTGAATTTTCTCAGCGTTATAAGCCATCAAAGCCCATAGAGTTGGGAGCATTATGCGTCCACAACATTTATGACGAAGAACTGGCCGCTTGCAAATCGTCAGACACTTTTGTGTTGCCCAATGCCGACTACGTGATTGGCCATAACATTGACTACGATTTTAACGTGATCGGTAACCCGGACGGCTATAAGCGGATTTGCACCCAAGCCCTGTCACGCGCCTTGTGGCCTGATATTGACTCACACAAGCAATCGGCTATGAATTTACCTTTTGGAGCGTGCTACTGCCCGTGAGCGGCTTAAAAACGCCCATGCCGCACTCGATGACGTGAAGAACTGCTTGGTGCTGCTCAGCCACATTATTTCAAAACTGGGGATAACCGACTGGGACGCTTTATGGGTGGCCTCGGAAAAAGCCCGCATACCCACAGTGATGCCTTTTGGTAAACATAAGGGCGAGGCCATAAGCAGCATCCCCAAAGCTTACCTTGCCTGGCTAAAAAAAACAACCCGATGTTGACGCATATCTAATGCAAGCCTTGGGTTAACGCAAAATGAAAACCACCATCAATTGTTCAACAGAAATTGATTTAAAAAAGGCAAAACTTAAGGCGCGTAGCGCGAAATATTAAGCAACAAAAAAAGCTAAAGACTGCAAAACGAGCATGACCAAGGCACGATAAGGGTGTGAGAGGAATAAATTCATGAAGAACAATACCAAATCGCCATTGAAAGATAGGCCATTGAGAATGCCGGGGCAATCTTTGGACGAAGAAATTCATAACATTCTGGATGATGAAGTATTTTCTTACTTAGGTACCCCCATTTTGTTAATTGTTTTTACAATTTACAATTGGTTGCTTTGGTATCAAGTAATAAAACCACCCAATCCTATTCTACTTTCGGTAGTTACCATTGGGATTTCAGTTTATTGTTTTTTTCGGATGATGAAGGTAATAAAGCGGCTCAGAGCACTTAGGTTGGGCAGGGACGGAGAACGAGCGGTAGGTCAAACATTAGAAGCATTGAGAAAAAAAGGCTACAGAATATTCCATGACTTGATTGGTGATGGTTTTAATTTGGACCATATCATAGTAAGTGAGCATGGTGTTTTTTCAGTGGAAACAAAAACTTATTCAAAACCCATCAAGGGTGAATGTAAAATTATTTATGATAGAGATTGCTTATCTATCAATGGTCAAAAGCCTGATAAAAAAATTATCATTCAGGTTTTGGCACAGAAAAGTTGGCTAGAAAAACAAATTGCAACTATAACCGGACTTAAAGTTTCAGTTAAACCCGTAGTGGTTTTTCCCGGTTGGTATATTGAAAACCATCAAAATAACAAAGATGAATTATGGGTGCTGGAGCCAAAAGCCTTGCCGACCTATATAGAAAATTCTCCAAAAATAATAAGTGAAGATAATGTTAGATTGATTTCTAATCACTTATCCCGTTTTATAAGAACTACTTACGACAAATAGTGAATGGATATGGTCAAATTAAATTAATTTTTGCCCCACGGCTTGGCTTCTTTACACCCAAACTAAAGATACTGGTTCGTTGGATAAGGTAACAAGTGACTGATCTTAATATGCCAGTGGTCATTAAATGGCAAGGCCAAGATGGGGTTATTGGCGGCTCTATCCCATGCAGTTCTTATACAGCGGCTATCAAGATTATTACCCGTATGCAAGGTGGTAGACTTTCATCAGACCGGAATCATACTTTTTGCATAGAAAGTTTAGCGCCAGAATTAACTTTTAAACAAATATTTTTTTCCTAGTGGGGGTGAATTTAATTGGCCGTGGCTAATCTTCTTGCCTGTCCAGCTGCTGCCTTAACCAGTCGACGCCGCCCAGCTCAATAAACCTTTGCCGCTGCGCTGCTGTTAGCCGGATGGACATAACCTTGCCCCTCTCTTCCGGGGGCAAGGGTTTCCGCCCGGCCCCCTTGGCGCGTGTTTTTTTTGCTGGTTCCATACTTGCCCCCCCCCTAAAAGTAATTTATGACGCACTTATCAAGCTCCGCACTCAGTGCGGATGATTGCCGTTAATATTGTACTACATAAATAGTGGTGATTGTCAAATTAATTTTTAATAATTGACAATCGGCGACAGGCTATGGCTGTCCAAGCGTCCAAGAAGTCAAGTCATTGCTGTAATACGCTTATTACTTCGCATAACAGGTCTTATGTTAAATAATGTAATGCATTATTAACCGCCAGCGTTGCGGTATTGTTAACGCTGCCATGCTGGCCAACATAGCCGGTAAGGTGAATTAGCAGCCACGATTAGGCATTTGCACCCAAGGGCTTCATGAAAATTCCGTGGCACTTTATGATTAGCACCCTAC
>JBAXTQ010000273.1:0-4672 GCA_037130115.1 Methylococcaceae bacterium | reverse complement strand
CATACGTTAAAAGAAATGAAGGTCATAAAATCGTTTGCCAAACCTGCTCAGGAAATAACTGACTGATAGCATATAAGTGAAACACTTTTTTGTACGGTAGCAATCTATTTCTATGTCCCCTCTTTCCAGGATGATAAATAAGCTCGCTGTTCAGGACTTAAACTATCAATGTTAATGCCCATGGCCGCCAACTTCATGGTGGCCACTTGGTGATCAATGGCTGTTGGCACCGGATGCACAAGGGTTTCAAGATTGACACCTTGTTGCCACAAATAAGCAATGCTCAACGCCTGATTGGCAAAACTCATATCCATGACCGTTGCCGGATGGCCTTCTGCGGCAGCCAGATTAACCAGTCGCCCTTCAGCCAGCAACCTAATCTCCCGGCCATCTTTAAGCTGATAAGATTCTACATGGTTACGTGGGCAGTGTTTGTTTAGGGTCATTTTTTCCAGCGCCGGAATATTGATTTCAACATTAAAATGACCGGAATTGGCGATTACGCAGCCATCTTTCATAACTGCAAAGTGCGGCTGATCCAGTACATTTTTGTCGCCGGTTGCCGTGATAATAAAATCCGAACAGGCGGCAGCTACCAACATGGGCAGGACTCGAAAGCCGTCCATGGCGGCTTCCAGTGCTTTTAGCGGATCGACTTCGGTGATGATGACATGGGCACCATGACCTTTGGCCCGCATGGCAATTCCCCGACCACACCAGCCATAACCGGCAACCGTAAAGATTTTACCGGCCAGCAATATGTTGGTTGCGCGAATAATCCCGTCCAGTGTGCTTTGGCCGGTGCCATAACGGTTATCAAACAGGTGTTTGGTCATGGCATCATTGACGGCAATCACCGGAAATTTAAGTGCCTTATCCGCTGCCATGGCACGCAACCTTATCACACCGGTAGTGGTTTCTTCAGTGCCGCCAATAACCTCAGCCAATAATTCATAGCGGTTTTTGTGCAACTCGCTAACCAGATCGGCACCATCGTCCATGGTCAGTTGCGGCCGGTGATCCAGGGCTTTTGCGATATGCCGGTAATAAGTGTCGGCATCTTCGCCGCGTATGGCAAAGGTGGGGATATGATAATGCTGCACCAGCGCCGCCGCGACATCATCTTGAGTGCTAAGAGGATTGCTGGCGCATAATACCAGCTCAGCGCCGCCTGCTTTGAGGGTACGTGCCAGATTTGCCGTCTCTGTAGTGATATGTAGACAACCACTGATTCGCGCACCTGCTAACGGCCGGTCTTTGGCGAAACGCTCATATATTTCACGCAGTACCGGCATTTCGGTAAGCGCCCACTCAACACGCTCACGTCCTTGATCTGCCAGCGCAATATCTTTAATGTCATGGTTGTTATTAATCATAGTCTGGGTAGCGGGTCAGTAGATTATTAAGAGGAGGGTTGTGGGTGATGTTCACCGGTGAGCGGAACAAAGCTGACGCCAAGAATCTTCCGGGTTTCGATGTCACCATTCGCTTTTTTTTCTACCACCATCAACGTCTGATAATCAAAAGGCAAACCAACGGGTATAACGAGACGGGCACCTGGCCGCAATTGATGAATCAAGGGTTGGGGAATATAAGGCGCAGCGGCGGTGACGATTATGCCGTTGTATGGCGCATGTTCCGGCCAGCCAAAATAACCGTCCTCGTTGCGAACTTCTACATTGTTATAACCGAGTTTGTGGAGGCGTTTGCGTGCGGTTGTCGCCAGATCCGTAATTATTTCAACGGAATAAACGTGTTTTACCAGCCCGGAGAGGATAGCCGTCTGATAACCTGATCCGGTACCGATTTCCAGAATAATATCCGCAGATTTCGTCATTAACAAGTCACTCATCAAGGCGACCATATAGGGCTGGGAAATGGTTTGCCCCGAACCAATAGGCACCGGGCCGTTAGAGTAAGCGCAATAAAGTAAATCAGCCGGTAAAAACTCATGGCGCGGCACTTGTTTCATTGCGGCCATAACCCTGTCGTCCAATGCGTTTTTGCCGATAAGATGGCGAGTCAAGTGAACCTCCATGTCAATATCGTCCAGCATACGTTGCAGCTCTTTCATGGATTATTCTCCGCACATATTTCATGGTTCGACAGACTCTCACGGACGAAGCCGAAAGAATCACCACTTAGGAATGCGTATGAAATAACTATAGGCATCTTGCTCCCTCTCCCGCTGGGAGAGGGTTGGGGTGAGGGAATATAAATGGTCAAGTTATTTCATGCACGTTCCTTACCACCTAATCTTAAACTCCCCTGTCTTGAGATGAAAGCTGTTTAGACAAAAAAACATTGTAAATCAAAAATTCCGCTATAACATTGAGCCATTATAAATTGAAGCCTAAGGGTGACAGCCATGAAAGCGATGGTCTTGAACAAGCTCTGCAACCTTACCGACAATCAAACGCCGCTGGCGCTTATGGAACTGCCCGTACCGGTTCCGTGTGATAAAGAGCTTTTGTTAAAAGTTTCAGTCTGCGGGGTTTGCCATACCGAGCTCGATGAAATTGAGGGGCGCACGCCACCGTCGCAATTACCCAGAGTGCCGGGACATCAAGTGGTTGGTCGAGTTGAAGCTATTGGCAGCAAAGTAAGCAACATCAAAATAGGTGGCCGGGTTGGCGTCGCCTGGATTTTTTCCGCTTGCGAAACCTGTAAATTCTGTCTGGCCGGCAATGAAAATCTGTGTGAATCTTTCGAGGCGACCGGTCGTGATGCCAATGGCGGATATGCTCAGTATATGACCGTTGCCGAAAATTTCGCTTATCCCATACCGGCAGTTTTTTCCGATGCTCAGGCAGCGCCTTTACTTTGCGCCGGGGCAATCGGCTATCGGTCGCTACAATTAACGGGGCTAAAAGATGGCCAACGTTTAGGCTTGACGGGTTTTGGCGCATCCGCTCATCTGGTTTTGAAGATGGTCAAATATCAGTATCCCAATACCGACGTTTATGTTTTTGCCCGAAGCGCCGAGGAAAGAGCGTTTGCCAGGGAACTGGGCGCTGATTGGACGGGAGATACCACCGATCATCCGCCGCATAAACTGGACAGCATTATTGATACGACACCGGCATGGGCACCCATTGTTGAGGGGTTGGCCAATCTGGAGCCAGGCGGCCGACTGGTAATTAATGCGATCCGCAAAGAAAACGACAAGCGCAGTTTGCTGAATCTTGATTATCCCGCTCACCTCTGGCAAGAGAAAGAGCTAAAGAGTGTTGCCAATATTACTCGTCGCGATGTAAAAGAGTTTTTGAGTCTGGCAGCGGAAATGAATATCAAGCCCGAGGTTCAGATATTTGCATTAGAGCAGGCAAACGAAGCCTTGCTGGAATTGAAAGCAGGCAAGATACGCGGAGCCAAGGTGCTAAAAATAGAGTGATCAAATTAGAATTGATCACATAGAGTGGCTTAGAAGTAAAGCAACATTAAGCTCCCTCTCCCTCCGGGAGAGGGCTGGGGTGAGGGTGATCGAATGTCGCTTTACTTCTATAGGGTTCTATAACTCTACATGAAAAATCACCCGCGCATCAGAGGGTGATATACAATTGCCATCCTACACGATGACATTCCACAGTTGACGCCAACTATTTTTACCTTAAGAGGAAAACTCAATGAACGAAAGAATTATTATGCGCACAGGCGAAGCCTTGATTGCTGGCGGACCACCCGGAACAGCAGCCGAACCTGAAATCATTATCGGTGAACTTGATGGCCCCGTCGGTACCGCCATTGCCACCATGACTGCCGGTCAAGTTAATGGTCATACACGGGTATTTGCCCTTTTAAACACCGACATTCAAGTCAGACCTGTGACCTTGATGGTCAGTAAAGTCACCGTTAAAAATACTCGTTACACCAATATTTTAATGGGTACGGTACAAGCTGCGATTGCCAATGGTGTTTTAGATGCCGTCCGCGCAGGCGACATTCCCAAAGAAAAAGCCAACGATTTAGGCATTATCGTTTCGGTGTGGCTCAATCCAAGCGTCGCGACTGACGACAATCTGGATCATAAAATCTTGTTCGATATTCACCGAAAAGCTATGGCAACCGCTATCCATAAAGCGATGAATAACCAACCGAATATCGATTGGTTACTGGAAAATCAGGATAAAATTATCCATAAATACTTCCAGATGGGGCTCGATGGAAAAATTTAGACACCAGAACGTAGTGTTCTTGGCGGTGTTGTAATGGATGAATTATAAAGAAGCTTCTCTTATACCAAGCTCCTCCGAGGGTGTTGATTTGTTATAGCGGACACTTGGCATGATCGGCTGAAAAGGACAAAATTCACCCCCTTTTAGACATTCGGATATGGATTTAAGCTTCCCGATACGGAGCATTGGTAAAGTAATGCGAACCCCGGTATTGATGTTGGTTAACGCTGAGTTTCATTGCATTCTACCCAGCCTTTAATATAATTTTGCAATACCTGACCTATTGCTTTCTTTGGCTTATTATGCGAATTTCTCGAGGAATTAACAAAATACCTCAAGGAATTGTGCTAATTGCTTAAGGAATCAACAAAATACCTCAAGGAATTGTGCTAATTGTTTAAGGTATTAACAAGATACCTTAAGTAATTGTGCTAATTGTTTAAGGAATTAACAAGATTCCTTAAGTAATTGTGCTAATTGTTTAAGGAATTAACAAG
>JBAXTQ010000272.1:0-4688 GCA_037130115.1 Methylococcaceae bacterium | reverse complement strand
TTACCGCAGATACCCGAACTGGCTGCCGTTTAATCTAGGGGTCTGATCGGTTACGATCAGACTGGTATTTCGTACCGTATCTTACTCTCACTAATCCAGTGTCAATATTTTGATGCCAATCAATCGAACCGTGTAGTTTGCACAAATAATATTGATCCGGATTTGTTGTGTTGGTTTTAAATTCCTCATCTGGATTCCAATACCCCACAGCGCCCCCTGAAAAACCATCTATAACCATAATCTTTTCTAACCCCATTGCATCTTCAAGTAATGTGTCATAGTTGGTTGTGAAAAATGTAATTTTTGAGCGGGATGTAAGGTTTAATCGTGTTCGAAATAGGGCTTTAAGAAAGGATATGTGTGAAGTAATTTCAACCAGAGGGTTATTAAGGCAACCGATTTCTTCATCATTATCAATTTTTTTGTAGCCATATCGAACGGTATCGCCTATAGCCTTAACAACTGCTAAATATAAATCTCTAAGTTCTTGCTGATTGTATTTTTTACTATTAATTGATGCTGATTTATCTTTGGAGCGTTCTGCAAGAGCTATCAAGTCACCTAAATGACTTAAATAATGTTCAATATGTGCTGTAGTTTCGTCAAGATCGGTTCCAAGCGACTCATATATTTCCTTATTTTTAGTTCTGTCGTTATCTGAAATAATCGTTTTAACTCGTTTTGTGAGGGGATACATAAGTGGTATGTTCGCATCACAACTAATTCCCGCCCCGAATAACCAGTTTTGTCTATCTGAACTTAAATGTTGGTTGAGAATTTCAACCATGCTTTCAAAATCATTCATAAATATTACTTCCAAAAATTACAATTATATTTTTTCAAAAAAAATAATATGATATAAACCAAACACTGGTTACGCATCTTCGTTACCAGCGTTTCCGCCCTATCACGTATTTTGTCATCGCGAGTTTTTGTGACGATAAATTCGATGGTTGATTAACAACTGCTGAACTTCCAGAAAATGGACATAATAGGGGGACAAACCACTATTTATTTGTTTCGATGAGAAAGCGTTTCCTCTATATTAAAATACCACATAAGATGTATGGTTTCTTACCAACTCTGTTTTTTTTGTCTAAAAACGGTGAGCAGCTTTAATCCTCTGGACTTCTAAAATTTCGTGTGAGGCATTGCTTTTTATATGTCCGTGCGAAGGTTGCTCACTGTGACATTCAATACACAAGACTTTTAAATTACTCGAAGTATTGTCACTTTTTACGCCATTAGCATGATGCGTTTGCATAAGGTTTTTATAGTTACTCAAATTAACACCGCACTGCTGACAAACATAACCACATTGTTCTTTTCTTTGTTTTGAAACCTCGTTCCAATTAGCGGTATAACCCGAAACGGGTACATTTTTATCGGTATATGTTGGCGTTCGAGTAATCGGTGATTTAGTAAAATGTTCAAAGAATTCTATAATATCAAACGTTGCGACGGCATAACGCTTACGATAATTTTTGTTGTACCAATTCAAACAGTTTTTACAAACATCCAACTTTTCTTCCACATCCTTTTCATAAAAATCATAACTAACTTTTTTATCCATCAAAAAGTAGCCTGTTTTACGCTGTGTAACGACATAGCGCTCAAAACGGCCTTTGCTTTGCATATTATTTAAAGTCGCACATTGATAAAAATGGAACTTTGGCAACCCATAATGACTAAAACTATTAATTTCCTTGATGTACAACAAAATTTGTTCGCCGCGATATTTCAACAACCCATTTAGCTGAATTTCAATATCGTTGATACCAACATCAATACCTTTTGTTTCAAGGTCGATTTTCCAATCCGTTTTTATGTGCGTAACAGTAATACTACTAACCCAATCAACGGCACTTGCCCCCATATTTTTCACGAGGTTTTCTAAATTCGTAAAATCAATATCGAGTTTCATGTTATTTCCGTTGCAGAATTTTTAAAATTTGCGTTTCTGAATTAGTTTTAACTTTGAATTCCACCCGCCGTGAATGCACGTTGTCTTCCACGCCATTTATCAAAATCGGTTTGCTTGAAGATAAACCATTTGCGGTCAAAATCTGTTTTATCCAAAGTCGTTCATCTGAGATATTCTGCAACATCAAACAGTATTCCAACGCGGCGCGAGTTCGATTTTGCGATAACGCCATATTCAAAAAATAGGCTTTTTCATTTTCGTCCACCGTCATTTTATTACTCCATTCCGATGACGTGTGACCTTCTATGCGAATTTCTTCAATGTCCGACAAAAATGGTTTAAGTCTTTTAATGTAGCGAGGGAAGAAATCGTCCAGGATGACCTTAAATTTATCCTTAACTTTGGACTCACCAATATCAAATAAAACATCAGGTTCTTGAAATCTAACAGCTAACGATTCTTTATCGATAATCGCGTTCCATTTTTTTAAATCATCTTTGAATTCAATCTGTAATTCATCATAAATGGCTATTTTTGTTTTTTCGTAAGTCACTGCAATTTCGACTAATTGATTACGGTCTTCACTGACTTGCATCATATAGGTGATAGCAATAAACAAAAAAATCACCATCAAGCCTGACATCATGTCACTGACTGGAAGCCAGTGTTCGCCTTCTTCCTCTGCGTGCTGATGTTTCATAATTAACGACCTCTAAGCTTTAAGTCTTCGGCAAGTTTGACGACCTCGCGTAACTTATCAGTGAGCGGACTATAATCTTTAACAAACTGATTTGATAATGCGGCTAAATGTTTGCCCATCGTTTCAATCGCTTTTTTCAATTCTTCTTGTAAAGCGGTATCAAGCAACTGTGTTTGTTGAACTAAAACGCTGGTGCTTTTTTCAGTATTTTCAGCAAGCAAGCGATTGAAATCCTTGCTAGCAGCATTAACAGAATCTTTGACCGTATTAAATTGGCTCATAATAATGTTGTGTAAACTGTTTTCATATTCTTTAATCGATGCTTTCGATTGCTCGGTTAAGTCACGCAATGTTTTATCAACAGCAACTTTTACATCTTGGCTAACATTTGTGAGTATTTTCCCTTGCAGTTCAACGCTTTCTGCAATGGTTTCAGCCATCAATTCAAATTCTTTTGCTGTATCTTTAATAACTGTTTTAAAAGAATCACCCACAGTAGAAATCGTTTTATTCATCGATTCTGCTTGCGTTTTGATTGATTTTTCAAACTCGGCACTGGCATTTTGAATCGTGGTATTAACGACGGCATTCGATTTTTGAATGTTGGAATCAATACTATCGAGCTGTTTTGTAACTGCTTTTTCTAACGATTCCTGATAGTTTTTAATGCTGGCTTGAGTTTTGTCTGACAAATCACGCAACGTTTGATTTACCACTGTTTTAAATTCTGTGCTGGTTGAACTTAACGCGCTTTGTTGCTCTTCAATCATACCTTTCATGGAATCAGTTGCATTCGTCAAATGCTTCGCGACGGTGTCGGTGCTAGTTTTAAGGTAGTTATTCAGACCCCAACGTCAAAAACCTATAAAGTTGGTTAAAAAAGCGGTACATTATTCCCCATGAGATTAAGTGACCACGATCTGCTACAACTGACCGAAGAAGAATTGCTGGAATTGCCGGAGGAAGTTCTGCGTCGATTATCCGTAAAACTACTCTACGACTTAAAAGAAGCGAGGGAACGGTTAAAACAAACATCGCGGAATAGTTCACGGCCACCCAGTAGTGACCTGCCGTGGGATAAGACGAATACCGGCGATGAAGGCGAGCAACAACAAGGGCAGGATAAATTTGCTGGCGAGGATGATCACGCCTTGGATGTCGAAGACACATCGAAAGCTGAATCTGAGGAAAAAGTACCGGTCGAGGCGGATGAGACACAACCCACCAAGAAGCCGGAAGCAACCACAAGCGACAAACTGAAAGCGGGCAAACAACTTGGGGCGCCCGGCTACGGGCGGGAGCAAAAGATAGCGATAACTGCCGAAGAACATCATTATCCGGAAAATTGCGTACGCTGTGACCGTGAATTGAAGCCGGATACCGCGAAAGCCTATACCGCCTTTGAAACAGTTGATTTGGAGTGGGCTGACCCGAACCAGCCTGGTATTCGTTTGACCAATACCAAACACACCTATTACGAAACGGTCTGTACCTGTGGGCATTGCACACAGCAAGCCCCGCATAGGCAAGTATCACATCACTTGACGCCGACTATCTTGTTGTCGGAATGGCGTCTTGTCGGCCCTGGACTTGCGGCACTGATTGTTTGTCTGGCTTACCGGATGCGCCTGTCACGGCGGCGGACACAAGAATTCCTGAATGATTGGTTGGGCTTGGAGCTCAGTGTCGGCACGATCCACGCCACGTTGCATGAAAGCGGAGCGGCGGTATTGCCCGTTGAAGACGAATTGGTGGAAGCGGTACAAAACAGTGGTTTGCTGCATGTCGACGAAACGTCCTGGCGAGAACTGAACACGTTGCTTTGGTTATGGGTATTCTGCGGTCAAGATGTGGTCGTTTACTGGATCGCCGATCGCGGCTCAGAATTACTGAAGAATGTATTAGGCAGCCGTTTTCAAGGCTGGTTGATGAGTGACGGTTGGCAGGTTTACCGTTATTACCTCAAGCGCCTGCGTTGTTGGGCGCACCTGATACGTAAGGCCGAAGGGTTAAAAGACAGTCTGGACATGACGGCACGCTTGTTTGGCGAACAGACGGGCTTGC
>JBAXTQ010000271.1:0-4765 GCA_037130115.1 Methylococcaceae bacterium | reverse complement strand
GCTTCTTCATCGCGGGCATGGCCCGCTCCTACAATGCTTAACTGTGGGCAGTGACTCCGGAGCGTGGGAACGATAGGGCGGGGTTATTTATTGCGAGTTACCTTATGCGTTGGTTCCCAAGCTCCAGCTTGGGAACCAGTAAATCGTTGGCTCAGCGAATGGCTTAACTTAACGGCAGTGATGCTCCAGCGTGGGAATTCATCCGGTAACGCTCCAGCGTCACAGGCGGCATTCCCACGCCGGAGCGTGGGAATGATAGGGCAGGGATATTTATCTTCTATTAAAACGGGTTGGCAATTGTATTTTTGAATAGGCTGTTAACAGTAGAGGGTGAGCTGTTTGTAAAGTTGCTATTCATAATTAATCCGGTGCCCAGCGTTTGAGTAGCTGGATTTATCAGAGTACTGTTAATAAAATAACTGTTTTTACTGGTTGGCGCAACAATTAAGCCGGCATTTATTGCCCTGTTGTCAAAACTGCAATCATTGCAAAATACGTTGCCATTAAAAAGTGTATTGGCAGGTGGGGTGATGACAAAGTAACTGCTGATAAAGCCCGTTACCCGATCAGATTGTAATAGCGGTAGACTGGAATTCGTTTCAAAAACACTGTTCGCAAAGAGGGTTGAATCCGAATGAGTCAGGCTAAGGGTTAGTTTGTTATTTTTAAAAAAACAGTTAATAAAAGCATTGAGGTTATTGCCACGGTTTGCCTGCCAGTCTATTGCTATATCGTTTTCAATAAACTGGGTTTGGTAAAAAATATTTTTATCCAGAAACGTGATGCCTATCTGATCACCACCGACATAAGCCGGGTTAGGTCTTTGCTTGATGCCGGTTGTACAGCGATAAAAGTTGGTGTTATCAATATAATTGTTATCCCAGGCATAAATATTATTGATTAAGATGCCGGCATTGGCCATATTGCGAATGGTGACATGGGACAGTGTAGACAAAACATAATCTGTGCCTTGGCCGGAACCGGTATTACTGTGATTAATGCCGTTAAGCCCCCCTTGCAGGGTTAAATCGGCCAATATAAAAGACGTGACTACAATATTGGTATCTGAATGGTTTGCTCCGGCAATCAGGTCGATAGTGGGTGACATTGCAATAATGGCGGTTTGATTGGCACCGGCACCGATAATGCCTTGTCCCGCTTTAAGCAGTAGTGGTTTACTGATGTAGTAAATACCGGCATCAAGTTGGGCTATGCCGTTTTGATCAATTAAAGCCTGAATGGCATCCGCAGAATCAGCTTGTGCGCTAAGGTTGTCTTGCCAATTTGCACCAGCCGGATCAGGTATTTCATTAAATATCGGTTTATCCAATAAGTTATAAGTATTTTGTTGGGATTTTAATATATTGGTAATGTTTGTCTTGGTGCTTTTAGGGAGGCTTGCTGGTGCTATGGCAATACTGTTATCAGCGACAATGGGGGTTGCATTAGGAAAAAAATCAATAATCTCTGTTAAGCCATTATTCTTTGTAAGGCCGATATTCTGAGTGTCAATCGATAAGAGATTTTGAACTGCATTCCCCAGAATCAAGCCCGGATTTAAAGTGGTGCCTATGTTCATGCCTTGCAAGGTAATGTTTGTTGCATCCAGATTAAAATATTGGCCATTATGATTGTGATCGTCACCACCATTTGACATAAATACCGATAAAAAGTCAGTATTAAAAACATTCATCATCCCCGGATATAGGGATCTGGGGCCCCAGTTCCATGATTCTGCATCAAGGCCAACAAAACTGATGTTTTTTTGGTTATTGATAATAATACCTTCACCCCAAGGTGTTAGTATGTTGGTCCAAATGAACATATTGTCTTGCGATTGCTTGGCGCTATCACCTATTATTTTTATGACCGGATAAGCGCCGTGCGCCATAGTGCGTATAAAACGATTGTTTGTTAAATAGCCTTTTTGAGAGGTGTCAATATCTACAGTGGTTCTACTTAAGTCGGTGAACAGGTTATTGGTAAGTGCTACATTTTGGGCTGTTATTGAAGAATTTAATATTCTGTTAAGGCAATTGTTTTGAGTGGGTTTTGTCGCTCTGGATGTCGCAGTAAACAAGATTTTTGCCGGACTGACACCGCTGAGTATGGCATTTTCTGTTCCTTGCGGGATAGTCACTTGAGGCAATTGTGTACCCGCCAATCCATAAAGCGCTTGATTAGACGTTAATTGGATTGGCAGTGATGTTCTATAGTTACCACCGGGTCTTAATCGAACAATGCTGTATTTATTGAGTGCGCTTTGTAGTGAGGCTGCATTATTTTCGGGCAGGTAATAGGCATCTTGTGGTATTGCAGCTTCTGCGAGTTTGCTTTCGCAAGGTAACGTTATCGCCATAACCGGTTTGTTGGTCAAGCAAAAAACTGATGCAAGACTCAAAAAAACTACTATAATCTTTTTCATGGTTAATTCTCCTTGTAGCTAACTGAGTTGTTGAAATTGCATAGTTACAATATCAACAGTCAGTTATTAAATTCCTGTTAAGGAAGGGATCTTTGAGTTATCAAAGATTATTTAAAAGCATCGAAGATATCTGCTTACACAGAATCGAGATGCAATAATGAAAGAAATGTTTTTCATTCATTCATTAAATTTAACAAATTGTTTAGTTATTCATCTTCTACTCTTTGAAAAGAGGTGGGGGGGGCAAAGAAGTGGAGCTAATAAAATCGCCCCCCTAACCCCTATTTTTCAAAGAGAGGGGGGCTGAATAATTACAAAATATTTACTACGTTTATGCTCTGCTTTTACAATTTTTAGAGATGGTTTTGTCGCCTTGATACATTTGGATACAATTCAAAGCGTGCTTATAGCGGAGTATTAAGTTATTATAAGTTCACTCTAAAAATCGATTTAATTGATATATTTAAATTTTTCGCTACTTTATATAAAGCATTGTTATTAAGAGAGAATATTTTTGTGCATTATGACTGTTCAAAGCATGATCTATTAAAAATCAATGGGTTACATTGATTAAGGGCGAATAAATAGATATTCATATAATTTGTAGCATTTAGCTGTTTGGACACCCACTTAAGTTGGGGTGAATAACAGTACTCACTTGACGGGATGGTATCTGTAAAATCGTCGCGTCTTAAATGCGAAGATTTATTGTGGGAGCGACAGCTGCATAGCGACTAACGTTTCAAGTCACGATGGTGGTGACGTCGCTCCCATGTAGCCGGCTACCCACTTAGTCGGGGTCAAAGTGAAATTAGACATTTTCAGCTAAATAATTTCTATGTCGACAGATACCATCTCTTGAAGGGATGTTATCTGTATGAGCTTACAGCGACGCGAATTGGAAATTAATTTCTGAAAGTCTATAGACTTTGCTTGTTCACAAGTAGAACTTTCACTCTGAATAATAAAGTCTATTCAAATTGCCACGGCTTAAGTTGATAGCCAATTGTTTTAAGTAAAGTATTTAATAAATATTTTTCTTGGAAAAAATTGTCAGTATCTTTACCTTAAACTGTGCCGTAAAGTTATTTCCTACAAAGAATACATTTAGCGTTCTGATTGTGGTTATCTATTTAAACCGGAACAAATAAATAAAACCGGCCTATTGATGCCAGGAACACTGAACCTCAGCTCGGCACAGATACTTCGATTTGTCGGGTAACGCTTCGACTCCGCTCAGCGAACGATTTAACCTTAAACTGTCCCAACTTAAGCGGGTAGCTCTGATTTTTATTAATCATTTCCGGCGATGAACAAAAATCCTGAGTCACTCGGATATATATCATTTTTGGATATTGTCTTCTTAACACCTTTTAGTCTGTTGTTGTCAGACTTGGTTTCTATCTCTCACGTTGCAAGCTTCTTTAAAAGTAGTCTTAATCGTACTTCAAAATAGCTATTATCAAGCTTTATTAAGTCAATAGTGTGACACTTGGAATATAAAGTAATGATGATTTGAAACGTGTCATAATCAAAACTGTGCAATGGGAGAAAAAATAAGAAAATAAGATTAGTCTATTAAGGGTTATTGGTCAAGAAATTTTAATTAACTACGTCGGCATTATATCCACAATTGAAACGTTTGCGGGTTTTAGTGGCTAAGCTATAAGTGATGGCGTTGCAAATTTGGTCATGCGTAAAAAAGGGTTAAGGCTTTATCAGGTTTTCTTGCTTAAATAAATAGAAATTGTTTGGTAGGCAATAATTTTTGTTGCTATTTTTATTAACCAGGTATATAAAAGAAAAATATTTTTGGCTACCTGATTGAAGTTGGTGAGCCATTATAAAAGCAGTGGCTTTACTGGCAAGCGTGCATTAAATAACCTGAGCATTTTTCCCCTCACCCCCAACTCTTTCCAAGAGGGGCGCAAGTTGTCTAAGTTATTTCATACGCTTTCCTAAGGCAGTACGCAGAAAATATCCTCCAGAATTCGTCTGGTTTTTGTGCGCCGGCGTGGCTCGCTCCTACTGTGGGCAGTGTTGCAGGTGGGTGGAAACGCTAGGGTGGGGGTTGTGAGTTGCCCAATAAGGCGGCCTTTTTATATCTTAGCCCGTATTTAGCACTTGACACGCATAACATGTTGAAAGATATGTATAAAAAATATTTTTGTTCTACATTTAAAAAGTTGGCTAAATTTATAGTCTTTTAAAATCATAGGGTTAGTCCCTATGTTATTTAATCCTTAATGTGTATTTATTAGCTTTTGTTTGCCGGTGAACAATCGTTTTATACCGATGGACAATCGTTTTATACCGATGGACAATCGTTTTATACCGATG
>JBAXTQ010000270.1:0-4829 GCA_037130115.1 Methylococcaceae bacterium | reverse complement strand
TCGAGCTTAGCAAAATAGACTACCCTGAAGCAGACCTTCGCCGATGTCTTCTTGGGGTCGTGGGACTAAACCGCTTCGCGGTATGGGTGCAGCGATTTAAGCTTGCCGATGATTGAAATCGTGTAACTGTTCCCTATGTTAATGAAGAAGGCAATTCGCCTTGTTTCTTAACAGGAGCAGTATCATGACTTCATCAACTCAAACCATCAGTCCGTTGCGTCAACGTATGCTCGATGACATGCGGATGCGCAAACTCTCCTCCAAAACCCAGGCCAGTTATATTCGTGTTGTGAAGCGATTCGCTGGTTTCCTGGGGCGATCACCGGATACAGCCAGCGTCGAAGATTTACGCCGTTATCAGTTGTATTTGGTTGATCACGGTATATCGCCCATTTCACTGAATGCGACCCTCACCGGACTCAAGTTTCTCTTTGAAACGACACTGGATCACCCTGAATTATTGACCAAGATGCACGCTGTACATGTGCCACACAAATTACCGGTCGTATTAAGTCGTGAAGAGGTGGCTCGCCTGCTCGCGGCTGCTGACAACCTCAAGCACCAAACGGCGTTAGCGGTAGCTTACGGTGCCGGCTTACGTGCCAGCGAAGTGGTCTCGCTGAAGATCAGTGACATCGATAGTCAACGCATGACGTTGCGTATTGAACAGGGCAAAGGCAGTAAGGATCGCTACGCCATGCTGTCGCCGATTCTGTTGGAACGCTTGCGCACTTGGTGGAAATTTGCTCATGCACAAGGCAAAATGCTGCAAGGTGGCTGGCTATTTCCTGGCTTGGATCCCATTGACCCACTCAGCACGCGTCAACTCAACCGTGCTGTCCACGCCGCTGCAGAAGCGGCAGGTATAGACAAGCGGGTATCGTTGCATACACTGAGGCATAATCCGGAGTACCGAATAATGCCGAGTAGGTTTTAGCTTGATCTGTTAATATTCATATTTTTCAATAGATTATAATATTAATAAAGCTTGCTTATTCAGCATTATTCGGTTTGTCTTCTCTGTCTGGTTCAATTGGCCAGCCATCCAGGAGACAATCATGATCGAAAATTTTTATCCTAATCCCCTTATTGTACAGCGCTTACAAGCAGGTCCGCTGAGTGCGCACATCGACATCTTCGTCCAACAGTTATTTGACGAAGGTTACGCCCTATGGACAGTGAAGTATTCTGTTCGTCTACTCGCAGACCTCACGACATGGATGCAGCAACAAAGACTCGCAATATCGGATCTTGCTGAATTGCCAGTTCATACTTTTTTTCAGCACCGTTATCAACTCCGACGTCCTCATCGTGATGATCAAGCCATCTTGAAGAAGTTACTGGCGTATCTTCGAATGGTGGGCATAATCGCGGCACCAGTAAAAGCAATTGCTGATCCGGCTTGCGCCAGCGTAGTGCAGTCGTTTCAACAATATCTGGTTTTTCAGCGCAACTTGGCACCATCGACTATCCACCATTATCTCAACACGGTGGCATGTTTCCTTAACCAGTGCTTTGAGGCACAACCACCGAATCTGGATACGTTGTGCGCACAAGATGTTACCGGTTTTATGCTACAGCAGGCACGCCGTTATAGCGCGGGCCAAACCCAGTTAATTGCTTCAGCGCTACGCAGCTTTTTCCGGTTTCTGCTCCAGCAAGCGTTGATCACCACCGATTTAGCCCAGTGCGTACCAACCCCGGCACGGCGACGCTTGTCGACGTTACCCACGTTTATCAACGCCGATGATGTCGAGCACTTGCTGCATTGCGTTGACCAGAAAACGCCGGAAGGTCGTCGTAATTACGCGATTTTGCAGTTATTGGCTCGCCTAGGTCTACGGGCTGCTGAAGTGGTGGCCCTTACCTTGAATGATCTCGATTGGGATGCCGGAGAAATCATCGTACACGGCAAAGGTCGACGTTGTGACCGTCTCCCATTGCCTTATGAAGTCGGCCAGGCAATTGCCAACTACCTGCGTGATGGTCGACCCTCTTGCTCGACAAGGTGCGTGTTTGTGCGTCATAGGGCGCCGCAGCGCGGATTTGTCAATGGCGAGGCCGTTGGTACGATTGTCCGTCGTGCCCTGATGCGGGCTGGTCTCAATCCGGCACACAAGGGTGCGCATTTGCTACGCCATTCGCTGGCCACCCGATTGCTTCGAAATGGCGCATCGCTGGCCGAAATCGGCGAGCTATTGCGACATCGCGACCTCAATACCACGCAGATTTATGCCAAGGTCGATGAATCTGCCTTGAGAAAACTGGCACTTCCATGGCCAGGAGGTGGGGCATGAATACGCTCCGTCAAGCTGTTAATGAATATCTCGCCTTGCGCCAGGCAATGGGATTTAAACTGCATGAAGAAAGTCGCCTGCTGCCCCGATTCATTGATTTTCTTGAGGATCAAGACGAGGCGATTATCACCACGGATCTAGCTGTGCGCTGGGCTACCCAGTGTCGTACTGTTCAACCCGCCGAATGGGCCAGACGACTGCGCTTTGTGCGTGTTTTCGCTCGCTACCGTAGCGCGACCGATCCACGCACGCAAATTCCACCTACAGGGTTGTTGCCCTACCGCGCACGTCGTGCAGAACCCTACATTTACAACGACAATGAAATCAATCAACTGCTTCAGGCGGCTGGCCAATTGTACTCACCCAAGGGATTGCGTGCTCACACTTACGTAACCGCCTTGGGTTTGCTTGCGGTTACCGGTATGAGAATCAGTGAACTAGTCGCACTTGATAACGAAGATGTTGACCTTGCCCATGGTCACCTAACGATCCGTGACGCCAAGTTTGGTAAATCGCGCTGGCTACCGCTGCATTCCACGACCCAACAAGCACTTCAGCGTTATGTACAAAGGCGTGATCAGCAATACCCCATCCCACGCAGTTCCGGCTTTTTCGTCTCCGAGCAAGGTACGCGATTGACTACTTGTACGGTACGAGCCACCTTTGTCCGGCTTTCACGCCAGATCGGCTTGCGAGGATTCACGGACAGCCATGGGCCTCGGTTGCACGATTTTCGACACCGCTTTGCGGTTCAGACGCTGTTGCGCTGGTACCAGGAAGGAGCGGACGTGGAGCAACATCTCCCTGAGCTTTCAACCTATCTGGGTCATGTGAAAGTCAGCGACACCTATTGGTATCTCTCGGCTACGCCGGAACTGCTGCAATTGGCCCTACAACGCTCAGAACGAGGAGACACTCATGACCGCTAACATCACCTTTCCAGCACTCCTGCAAACATTCTTCACTGATCGGCTGTTGCAACAAAAACAAGTCAGCCCGCACACCATAGCAAGTTATCGTGATACCTTCTGTCTATTGTTGCGTTATGCTCAGCAACGGTTACACAAAACGCCGGCAAAGCTAACACTGGCTGAGCTGAATGCTCCCTTGATCATTGGGTTTCTTGATCATCTACAGCAGGAACGTGGCACCAGTGCGCGTAGTCGCAATGTCCGTCTGGCCGCAATCCATTCTTTCTTTCAGTATGTAGCACTTCAGGCACCCAATCACAGTGGGTTGATCGAGCAGGTGTTAGCCATTCCCAGTATGCGCTATGAGCGTAACCCTATCGAGTTTCTGACCGATACCGAGATTGAGGCGTTGCTTGCCGCGACTGATCAAAATACTTGGACCGGACGACGGGATAGGACGCTGTTATTATTGGCACTTCAAACGGGGCTACGCGTATCTGAGTTAATTGGCCTACGTTGGCAAGATATTGTTTTCGGTACCGGTGCCCATGTGCGCTGTTTGGGTAAAGGGCGGAAGACGCGCTGCACGCCACTTCGCAAAGATACTATCGCCGCATTACAGGCATGGCAGCATGAGCAACAGGGGCGTTTGGAAGTACCGGTGTTCCCCAATGCACGGGGTCAGTCCTTGAGTCGCGACGGAGTCGCTTATCTCTTGACCAAGCATGTTGCAATGGCCTGCCAGCACTGCCCGTCGCTACAACATAAACGGGTTACTCCGCATGTCCTACGCCACTCCGCCGCTATGGGACTCCTGCAAAGTGGTGTCGACTGCGCAGTCATAGCCTTGTGGTTGGGTCATGAATCAACGGACACGACTCAGATCTACCTGCATGCCAGTCTTGAACTCAAAGAGCGGGCGCTTGAGAAAACAACACCCATAAATTGGCTTCCAGGTCGCTTTCGGCCCGATGACGAATTGATGGCCTTCCTCAAAGGTCTGTAATAATGCCGACTAGAATATCCCACAAGCCCAGAGATTCGCCGTATTATAGACAGGTACTCGGCATTATTCGGTACTCCGGATTATGTCTCTAATGCCGAGCTCGGCATTAGAGACACAGCTTTGCCACCCATTTGCTGGAACAGAAGGTGGATATTCGGATTATCCAGGTGCTGCTCGGCCACAAGAAACTGGAGACCACGGCGCTGTATGCCCAAGTGGCCACCGACATTCTGCGTGAGGTGGTGAGTCCGATCGAAACCTTACAGCCCTTATAGAGAAGAGTCATGGGACGACTTGCGCTTGAGATAGCGGATATTTTCCGCGCCCACGGTCCTGCTTGGCGAGATGCTCAGAATGGCCACTTAAGTCTGGAGCAATTAAAAGTCATGTCCGCCATCGAACAGTGTCGCACCGCGACATTGGGTGGTCATGTCCTGTATTGGCCGTTACCCGTTATTCGTAAGTTTCAAAAAGCCAATTTCAATACAGACCTTTTAGAGTTGTAATATTTGTAACCCGATAAAAGTCTCTATCCGACCCTTATGCAAATATTTACATAAGGGTCGTTATGCAAAGTTTCAAATTATGTAAACCGACAGTTAGGCAATCGAGTAT
>JBAXTQ010000027.1:0-27578 GCA_037130115.1 Methylococcaceae bacterium | reverse complement strand
AAAAAAAGCGGGGATTGCCGTCTGTTTTTTAGGGCTTGCAGGATTTAGGTATAATATAAAAATTCGTTACGTCATCCCGGGAACGCTGAGCCCCAGCTCGGCATTAACATAAAATAAATATGCCGAGCTGGGGCTCGGCGTTCCCGGACAAAGCGGCCAATCCTTAACATAATAATTAACCATGAACGAAAACACTCTGCAAAGCAAAATGCCCAATACCCCCGATGGCCAGCAAGAACGCTTGCAGGAATTTAAACGCCTGTTTCCCGATTTGTTTGATGACGAAGGCCAGCTTAAACTCGACGATCTTAAACAACTGGCGGGGGATTTAAGCCAACACAAAGAGCGTTATGATTTTACTTGGTCAGGCAAACGTAACGCCAAACAAGCCGCTTACAGCCCGACCACGGCGGCGCTGACTTATGATGAAACCCGTTCTGTTAATCCCGACCAGGCCAACGGTAATCTGATTATTGAAGGGGAAAATCTGGAAAGTCTTAAGTGTCTGTTGGCCGCTTACCGTGGCGCGGTCAAGTGCATCTACATTGATCCGCCCTACAACACCGGCAAGGACTTTGTTTATTCCGACAATTACAACGAACAGCGCAAAGCTTATTGGCAACAAACCGGCGGCGTGGAAGCCGGAATTAAAGTCGATACCAACCCCGACAGTGACGGCCGTTATCACTCCAACTGGCTGAACATGATTTACCCACGTTTGTTGCTGGCGCGGCAATTACTGAAAGACGATGGCGTGATCTTTGTTTCGATAGACGACAATGAAGTCCATAACCTGCGCAAAGTGATGGATGAAGTATTTGGTGAGGAGAATTTTCTCGCCTGCGTGTGCTGGCAGAAAAAATACGCACCGTCCAATGACACGGAAGATTTTTCACCCATGCATGATTTCATAGTGGTGTACTGCAAGGAGAGAAAATATACCGCGAGTGGCAAGGTTATTGGTATTTTGCGACGCTTGGATCGTACCGTGGAACAAAACAAACTCTACAAAAACCCGGATAATGATCCGCGTGGAATTTGGGCATCTGATAACTATCTTTGCAACAAAACTGCCGAACAACGTCCGAATCTTTATTATCCAATTATTCATCCAAAATCAGGCGAAGAAATTTGGCCGAATCGTTCTTCGGTATGGCGATACAGCAAGGAGAGGCACGAACTGAATGTCAGGGAAAATCGTATCTGGTGGGGCGCAAAACAGGAAAACGCAGTGCCACGTTACAAACGATTTATTAGTGACGTGTCTGGCGTAATTTCTACTACATGGTGGACACATCAAGACGCCGGACACAATGATGAAGCAAAAAAAGAATCCCGAAATTTGTTGAGTGACATTGGCGTGGATTTCGACACCCCAAAGCCAGTCCGTTTAATCAAACGCATTCTGAAACTGGCTACCTCGCCGGGTGAAAAACCTGATTCAGCATTATTGGGCATTAACGACATGACAGCAACTTATGAAGTTAAAGGACAAGTCGAAACGCAAATAAATGAAAAGGAAATTGTTCTGGATTTCTTTGCGGGTTCAGGGACGACGGCACAAGCCGTTCTTGAACTTAATAAGGAAGATAACGGCCACCGACAATTCATCCTCGTTCAACTACCCGAACAAATAAAAACCACAACTCCAACGAACAAAGCCGACTTCAAAAAAATATCCGACATCACCATTGAGCGCGTTAAACGGGTAATTAACGGCTACGGCGACAATCCACAACCGTTGGAAGCCGGCTTTAAAGCCTACCAGTTGACTAAATCGCATTTTCCGCGCGTCGATTTTAAACCCGACCCGGAAATATCTGACGCTGAAAACCTGCAACGACTGGAAACTTATATCACCGAAAAAGAAGCCCAACTCATCGGCCTGTTTGAACCGCATGAAATACGTGATGAAGTGTTACTAAAAAACGGCTTTCGCCTGAATTACCGCTTGCAAGAACAACCCCAATTTACCACCAATACCCTCAGCCTGATCGATGACGGCGAAAAATCGGCCTTGATTTGTCTGGACAATACTCTGACCCATAAAACCGTCGACCAATTATTACAAAATCCGCAAGCCTTTATTTGCCTGGAACGCGCCTTAAACACCGATGCCAAATGGAACCTGCGCCAGCACCTTAAACATCTGTTTATTGCTTTTTGATGATCGAAGATCGCGGGCATGGCCCGCTCCTACATCACACTATCCGTAGGAGCGGGGCCACGCCCGCGATAGTTATCGTTCACACCGTTGCCGTGGAAACGATACAATACTCTATCGATTTAGCGCCATGCCGGAAATGCGTGTTCTCGATGACACTCGATGGAGCAATGCGTGAGAGAGATTGTTCAAACAATGCTGTATAAAAATCACTTTATTTGGAGACAACTATGAATTTTTCAGAAAAAATATTAATAACGGTAGCTTCATTACCCGAATCAAAACAAGCAGAAGTGCTTGATTTTGTAGAATACCTTAAGCTGAAAACGGAAAAAGAGGAAAACAGTCACTGGACTGATTTTTCTATTAGCTCCGCAATGAGGGGGATGGAAAATGAAGATTCCAATTATTCCGTTGCTGACTTGAAAGAAACATTCTGATGATTTTAGAAGGCCAGATTGTTCTTTTACATTTTCCTCAAACAGATCAAAAAGACGGCAAACTTCGTCCTGCACTGATACTTCGGAAACTGCCGGGGAAATTTGATGATTGGCTTATCTGTATGATTTCCAGCCAGCTTCATCAAGCAACTCCAGCTTTGGATGAAATTATTAACGTCGAAGAACCCGAGTTCCAGCAAACGGGCTTAAAGCAGTCGAGTTTAATTCGCGCCAGCAGACTGGTTGTTGTTGATGGAAACATCCTTATAGGTAAACTGGGAACTATTGACACTCTCAGACTTAATAAAATAAGAAACAATATATGCGTGTGGCTGCAAAATCCATCATCAAATCCACCCGCCTGAATCCTTGCCTTAATTCTGTTAAAATGCTTCATCTTTCACGAATATATAAAGTCCCCACCATGGAAAAAACATACGCACCGCATTCGATTGAACAACGCTGGTATCAAACTTGGGAAGAAAAAGGTTACTTTGCCGCCAAATCAGAGGGTGAATCTTATTGCATCATGATTCCACCGCCCAATGTTACCGGCAGCTTACACATGGGACATGCGTTTCAGGATACCATTATGGATGCCCTCACCCGCTATCATCGCATGAAAGGTTACAGCACCTTGTGGCAACCAGGCACCGACCATGCAGGTATTGCCACGCAAATGGTCGTCGAACGGCTATGCAATGCTGAAGGCCAAACCCGCCATGATTTGGGGCGCGAAAAATTTCTTGAAAAAGTCTGGCAGTGGAAAGAAGAATCCGGCGGCACCATTACTCGTCAACTGCGCCGTATGGGCTCTTCTCTGGATTGGGACAGGGAACGCTTTACCATGGATGACGGCATGTCTGATGCCGTGCAAGCGGTGTTTATACAACTTTATGAAGAAGGCCTGATTTATCGCGGTAAGCGCCTGGTCAACTGGGACCCTGTTTTGCATACCGCTGTATCGGATCTGGAAGTGCTTTCTGAAGAAGAAAACGGTTTTATGTGGCATCTGCGTTATCCCTTGTCGAATGGCCAAGGCCATTTGGTAGTTGCAACCACCCGCCCTGAAACCCTGCTGGGCGATGCAGCAGTAGCGATACATCCCAATGATGACCGTTACAAACATTTGCTGGGCGAATTTGTGGAACTGCCGTTAACAGGTCGCCGTATTCCCATTATTGCCGATGAGTATGTTGATCCTGAATTTGGTACCGGCTGCGTCAAGATAACGCCTGCCCATGATTTTAATGACTACGAAGTCTGGACGCGTCATCGTCATACCTCGGTTATTCAGGATTTACCGCATGGCGGCTTGATTAACCTGTTTACCGTTGATGCCGCCATACGCAGTAATGCCGAGGATGAAAATGAGCTGATTCCGCAAAAATATTGCGGCCTTGATCGTTTTGAAGCCCGTAAAGTGATGGTTGCTGATCTGGAAGCGCTCGGTTTGCTGGAAAAAATCGCCGACCATAAATTGATGGTGCCGCGCGGCGACCGTACCAACAGCGTTATTGAACCCTTATTAACGGATCAGTGGTACGTTAAGGTCGCACCGTTGGCAGAACCTGCGATTGCTGCGGTTGAAAATGGCGACATCAAGTTTGTGCCGGACAACTGGAAAAACACCTATTTTGACTGGATGCGCAATATTCAGGACTGGTGTATTTCTCGGCAAATCTGGTGGGGCCATCGTATCCCGGCCTGGTATGATGAACTGGGCAATATTTACGTCGGCAACTCTGAGCAGGACATTCGCGACAAACACAACCTGCCTGCCGACTATGCGCTCAGACAAGATGAAGATGTGCTGGATACCTGGTTTTCCTCTGCCTTATGGCCGTTTTCTACACTAGGCTGGCCGGAAAATACCGAAGAATTGGCTAAACATTATCCAACCAGTGTATTGGTAACGGGTTTTGACATTATTTTCTTCTGGGTGGCGCGGATGATTATGATGGGCTTAAAATTTCAGGGTACCGTACCGTTTAAAGAAGTCTACATACATGGTTTGGTGCGTGATGCCGAAGGCCAAAAAATGTCCAAATCCAAAGGCAACGTCCTTGACCCGATTGATATTATCGACGGTATAGAACTGGAAACGTTGGTGGCAAAGCGTATTTCAGGCATGATGCAGCCGCATTTGGCCAAAAAGATCGAACAAGATACGCGCAAGCATTTTCCGGATGGCATTCAGTCTTACGGCACCGATGCCTTGCGTTTTACCTTTGCTTCTTTGGCATCTACGGGACGGGATATTCGTTTTGACCTGGCTCGGACTGAAGGCTATCGCAACTTTTGCAATAAACTTTGGAATGCCGCACGTTTTGTGTTGATGAATACTTCGACTACGCTCAGTACAGGTACTTCGACTTGCTCCCTGAGCGAACTCGAAGGGCGTTCCCTGAGCGAAGTCGAAGGGTCTGAGGCACCATGCACCTACTCGCAAGTTGATCGCTGGATTATTTCCAGACTAAATCAAGTAACAGCGACTACCAGCAATGCGATTGATAATTATCGTTTTGACTTGGCAGCGCAAGCGATTTATGAATTTACCTGGAATGAATACTGCGACTGGTATCTGGAACTGGCAAAAATATCGCTGCAATCCGATGATGCGGCACTTCAACGCGGCACCCGTAAAACGCTGCTAACGGTTTTGGAGTCTATCTTACGTTTGGCGCATCCCATCATGCCGTTTATCACCGAAGAAATCTGGCAACGTGTAGCGCCGTTAGCGGGAATTGATGCTGAATCGATCATGCTGCAACCTTACCCGGTCGCCGATGAAGCACGCGTTGATAACAATTCGATTGCTGAAATCAACTGGGTCATGAGCTTTATTTTAGGGGTGCGCCGTATTCGTGGTGAAATGAATATTGCCCCCGGCAAGCCTTTGCCGGTATTACTACAAAATGGCTCGGTGACTGACCAGGATTACTTAAGCAACAGCTCCGCTTATTTAAAAAGACTGGGTCGCCTGGAGTCTATAACCTGGTTAAATAGCGATGAGATAACCCCGGAATCTGCAATTGCTTTGGTCGGTGAATTGAAGATTTTGATCCCTATGGCAGGTCTGATAGACAAAGAGGCTGAACTGGCTCGATTGGACAAAGAAATACAAAAAATTAAAAATGATCTGCCAAGAATTGAAGGCAAGCTAAGCAACCCCACCTTTATTGATAAAGCCCCACCCGAAGTTATTGATAAAGAAAAAGCCAAACTGGCGGATTTGCTTTCCAACCTAAACAACCTTGAGCAACAGCAAACCAAGATTCAGTCTTTATAACGCAATATTTAAGTTTTTAATTCAACGATGCTGGTCGGGGTTTACAACCTCGACCGAAATGTTTGAAGACTTTAGTAAGGTAACTCGCAATAAATACCACCTACAATCATTGCCTGACTCTGGGAGCACTACCGACTTAATGATTCCTACAACGCTGTGTACGAAGCGTGTGGAGCCTATAAAGTGGACGATTATTTATTGCGAGCTGCCTAAAGGCCGGAGTACAAACCTAGGTTTGCACTCCAAATTAGGGGCTTATTTATTGCGTGTTGCCTAACTTTCAAAACGGAAGTAACAGGGGAGCAAACCTTACGCATCATGCCACTTTTATTTTAATTCATCTAAATTAACCGCTTCATATTCACTACGTTCCGCAGCTTGCAAGGCGTTTATTGTTGTTTGATTCGGCAAAAACTCACTCTCTTCTAAAAAGATAACCAGCACTTTCATTCTACTTTCTGTCGGCGCTGATTCTTGCAAAATGATTTGCCCATTTTCATAAATACCGCTAATGGTTATATACATGATCTTTTCCTATAAGTGCAAATTTTGCTGTTTAGTCAGACATTTTTCATATCTACTCAAAATACAAACCCAGGTTTGTACTCCAGTAATAATTGATAATTAAAAATCATCTTCAGCTATTATTAAATTCTTGTAATTGGGATAATCTTTAAACTGCTTTACCAATAATGTACGCCCTTGTTTTTTAACATATTGATGAAAACTTGAAAAGGGATAATCATAAAGATTATTGACATAGCCGTGTTTTATTGGATTATTAAATAAATAATTCAACCGAACTAAATAATCTTCTTCATTGCGTGGACAATAATCCCAGTAATTCCACCAAATAGGCCTGTCGCACTCTACCTGCATTTGAATGAACTGCGCGGATAACACATGAATTTTACGAAAAATTTTCGGCATGTCTTCTCCTTTACGACTAATGGCTAGAAAATGGTAGTGATTATCCAAAATAACCCAATCATTCAATAACCAATTTTTCTCACTCAAGCATTCTTTTATAGTTACAATTAAATGTTGTTTTATTATTGCCGATGCTAACAAGGGTCTTTTTTGATAAATGGCACTGCTTATAAAATAAGCGGCATTATCAACAAATAGATGTGCGGGAGAATGTAACCCTTTAGTTAACATAAGAATTCCATAAATTCAGGAGTACAAACCTGGGTTTGTATTCAGGTAATTATAAATATTTTTTTGTACTGCGGTGATGTTGGTTTCTCGGGCTTCTACTCAATAAATCCTCTTCTGAAAATGTCTGCCTTTATTCTTTCCAGCTCACTTTAATAAGAAAGGTAGATTGTAAGGCAGTTTAACCGGGTTAATAAAGTGTAGAATATCACTAATTAACGGTAGAAGCGGACCACCGTGCCTGCCCTTGCATTGGTTAATACAAAATTCGTGCATTCAGGCATGAAATTCACTACAGTTAGCACAGTTTTCAGACATCACCGGGATTATAAATGTCAGACGTTAAGATTTATGATGTAAAACCAGCCATAGCGGCACAGGCGCATATTACTGCCGCAACCTATAAAACCATGTATCAGTCTTCAATTGACGAACCTGAAATTTTTTGGGCAGCGCAGGCGGAACAGTTTTTGGTGTGGGAACAGCACTGGGATACCGTGATGGCTTATGATTACCCAAAAGGCAGCATACGTTGGTTTGAAGGTGGCAAGCTTAACGTGAGTGTCAACTGTATTGATCGTCATCTGGAAGCGCGTGCTGACCAGGTCGCCATTATTTGGGAAGGCGATAATCCGGCGCATGATAAAAAAATCACTTACCGACAATTACATGAAGAAGTCTGCAAGTTTGCCAATGTTTTAAAAGCACAAGGCGTTAAAAAAGGTGATCGGGTTTGTATTTACCTGCCCATGATTAGCGAGGCGGCGACGGTGATGCTGGCTTGTACCCGGATAGGTGCGGTGCATTCTATTGTTTTTGGTGGCTTTTCTGCGGAGGCCTTAAAAGATCGCATTCTGGACTCGGATTGCAATTATGTGGTGTGTGCCGATGAAGGTTATCGAGGCGGCAAAATTGTCCCGATTAAAGCAAATGTTGATTTGGCTGCGGCATCTTGCCCGCAACTTAAAAAAGTCATCGTTATAAAAAATACCGGTAATACTATCGACTGGCATGAGCCTCTTGACCTTTGGTATCACGAGGCGATGGCAACGATTTCTGCTGATTGTCCGGCTGAAGCAATGGATGCAGAAGATCCTTTGTTTATTCTGTACACCTCTGGGTCAACGGGTAAGCCCAAGGGTATTTTACACACGACGGGCGGTTATTTGCTGTATGCCGCGATGACGCATAAGTATGTATTTGATTACCACGACGGTGACATTTACTGGTGTACGGCTGACATCGGTTGGATAACGGGGCATTCCTACATGATTTACGGGCCGTTGTGTAACGGTGCGAGGACGTTGATGTTTGAGGGTGTGCCGACTTATCCGGAAGCAGATCGTTTTTGGCGGGTTATCGATAAACATCACGTCAATATCTTTTATACCGCACCCACGGCCATTCGTGCATTAATGGCGCAGGGCAATGACTTTGTTACGCGCACCGATCGCAGCAGCTTGCGTATTTTGGCGAGTGTTGGCGAACCTATTAATCCGGAAGCCTGGGAATGGTATTACCATGTCGTCGGCAACGGACGCTGTCCCATTATGGATACTTGGTGGCAAACTGAAACGGGCGGTATTTTAATCACCCCGTTACCCGGTGTTACCGACTTAAAGCCCGGCTCGGCAACACGGCCGTTTTTTGGTATCTTGCCGGAAATTATGGACAATCAGGGTCGTATTATGGACGGTGTCGCGGAAGGTATTTTAGTGATTAGTCGCCCGTGGCCAGGACAATCCCGCTCTATTTATGGAGATCATCAACGCTTTGTTGATACGTATTTTAAAAATTATCCCGGTTATTATTTTGCCGGTGATGGCGCACGCCGCGATAAAGACGGTTATTACTGGATTACCGGACGTGTTGATGATGTGATTAATGTATCCGGCCATAGAATGGGCACGGCAGAAATTGAAAGTGCGTTGGTGTTGCATGACTTGGTAGCGGAAGCGGCTGTGGTCGGTTATCCACACGACATTAAAGGCCAGGGGATTTATGCTTATGTGACTTTAAATAACGGTGTAGAGCCTTCTGAAGAGCTCAGAAAAGAACTGGTTGATTTGGTTAGAAAAGAAATTGGCGCCATTGCCAATCCTGATATTATTCAATGGGCACCCGGTTTGCCAAAAACCCGTTCAGGCAAGATCATGCGGCGTATTTTGCGTAAGGTTGCGGCTAACGAGCTTGATAATCTGGGCGACATTTCCACGCTGGCTGATCCGGCAGTCGTTGATGAAATTATAGATCATCGGGCTAACAAGTAAGTGACGCCATTATAAATCGCTTGATTTAAGGTAAGTATTCAGTCCCCTCGCTTTGTACGCCCGCCTTGGAAAAAGGTGGGCGAGGGTAATGCTGTTAATTTAAGCATACAACTGGTGTGAAACAGCTTTAGCTGTTTTTACAGGCAATAGCTGAAGCGATTGCACTCCAGTTTTTTAAATAATTTGGGCTTAACTTAACGGCATTGGGACTGCGGGGATTTATCTAATAAAATCTCCCCTAACTCCTCTTTTTCAAAGAGGGGGACTCAATAGTTACAATTTAAGCAATAAATACGCAAGTACATTATTACTATTTCATTTTTTCTTTTATACTTGTGGATTAAATACATCAAGGAACCACCATGGAAAAACCATTCATCTTACACATGCTGACTACAGCTAAAAACCTAAGTCCTTTTGACGTCAATATGGCGATGGATGCAGGCTGGCTTTCGGCACTACCTTATATCAATGTTGAAGCCAGTGAAGTACAAGGTCTGGTACAGGACGCCATTTTTTCCCGTAGCGCCAAAAACTTAAAACGCACCGGTATTTTTATTGGCGGTCGCGATACCAAACAAGCCATGGATATGTTAAAAACAGCCAAACGCTCAATGGTTCCTCCTTTTGAAGTGTCTGTTTTTGCAGATCCCAGCGGCGCATTTACGACGGCAGCGGGCATGGTTGCGGCTGTGGAGCAAGAGTTAATCACAAAATTCAACACCACGCTGGAAGGAAAAAATATTCTGGCGTTAGGCGGAACCGGCCCTGTGGGTCAAGCTGCGGCAGTTATTGCAGCTCAAGCAGGTGCCAACGTAAGAATTATCGGCAGACAGTTGGAAAAAGCGCAACACATTGCCGAGCTGTGCAACAATGAATTTGGTGACGGTAAAATTACCATTACTGCGGGTGCAGATGCCGACAAAGCTGAATACATGAAGACGGCCGATGTTGTTTTTGCAACCGGTGCCGCCGGCATCGAATTATTAAGCGCTGAATTGATTGCCTCGGCACCGCAGTTAAAAGTCGCGGCCGATGTTAATGCCGTGCCTCCTTCCGGTATTGCAGGCGTTGATGCTTTCCATAACGGCACACCTATCGAAGGCTCAAATAGCGGCGCTGTGGGCATTGGCGCTCTGGCTATCGGTAATATTAAATATCAGGCACAAAATAGATTGTTGAAAAAAATGCTTGAAAGCGACCGGCCTGTTTATCTACATTTTGAACATGCTTTTGAAGTAGCCAGAGCTTATGTTAAGTCAAAAGCTTAAACCTGCACTCATTATTAAAGAGGATATCTAATGGAGAAACGTAGCATTCTTCACATGCTTGACCCCATGCCAAACAATAGTCCGTTTGATATTAATATGGCAATGGATGCCGGGTTTGATGTGCTTATGCCTTATAGCAATGTCAAATTGGACAGCGTTTACAGGCTCACTCAGGATGCTATTTTTTCCCGTGGCCCTGCGGGTGTAAAACGCACCGGCATCTTTATTGGTGGCCGCGATTTAGGGCTGGCGATGGATATGCTGGATGCCAGTCAACAAGCGATGGTGCCACCCTTTGAAGTCTCTGTTTTTGCCGACCCCAGCGGTGCATTTACTACGGCGGCGGCATTGGTTGCCTGCGTAGAAAAAGAGCTGAAAGCAAAGCACGGTAAAGAGTTAAAAGACTGTACGGCGCTGGTTTTTGGCGGCACCGGGCCTGTCGGTATTGCTACGGGTATTATTGCGTCATTGGCAGGTGCAGAGACTGCATTAGTCGATCATTTATCAGTTGATACCGCTGAAGACATTGCCAAGGCTTACAACCGTCGTTTTGGTTGCACGCTCAAAGGGGCGTGTGCCAGTTCTGAAGCCGATAAAATCAAGCTGGTAGCCAATATTGATCTTATCTTTTGCGTCGCCAAAGCGGGCGTTCAGGTATTAAATGCGGCTGTTTTAAAAGAAGCCAGGCAGTTAAAAGTGGCGGGGGATGTTAATGCCGTTCCGCCATTGGGTATAGAGGGCGTTAAGCGTAATGATTCAGGCGTTCCCCTGCTTCATGCCGTTAATGCTCAAGGTGCAGTCGGTGTTGGGGCGTTGGCCGTGGGCAATGTTAAATACAACCTTCAGCATGAAATGCTAAAATCAATGCTGGATACTGACAAGCCTTTATATCTTGATTTTAGAGAGGCTTTTAACAAAGCCAGGGATCTTGTGTAATTAAGGAACGAGCATGAAATAACTTGACCATTTATATCCCCTCACCCCAGCCCTCTCCCAGAAGGAGAGGGAGCAGGATGCCTAAGTTGTTTCATGCGTATTCCTAAGGCAAGCGGCTCTTTTGCCGGTATCGAGTCATAATTTTTAATCATTAAAGACTGGTTTTGCGAGGGATATCGAAATTCATATTTTTATCTTCAGCTCTATCGAAAATTGACACATTGTCAGCTTTCATCTCAACATGAAAAGGTCGGAAGGTAACAATATGAATCCACACAACAGAATTTTATTTGCGGGTGATCCGCATGGAAATTTTAAACCCCTGATAGAGGCGGTTCATAAATACCAGCCGAAAGCGGTTATTTTGCTGGGTGATTACGATCTGGACAGACCGCTGGAAAACTGTTTAAAGGAAATTGCCGATCTAACCGAGGTGTGGTGGATTGCCGGAAATCATGATTTTGAAACGCCGGAAAAATATAACAATTTATTTAATTCCGCCTTTTCTCACCGCGACCTGCATTTAAAAGTGACTGAAATAGCGGGGCTTAGAATCGCTGGCTTAGGCGGTGTTTTTCTTGGCAGGGTATGGTATCCCCCACAACTACCCAAATGGCTGGGTAAACAGCATTTTTTGCATCATCAGTCGGTTAATATCCAGCATTCCGAGATGTCACTAAAATACAAATCAGCGATATGGCTTGATGAGTTTGAGGCATTAAAGGCACTGAAGGCTGATATTTTGGTGTCGCATGAAGCGCCTGGGTCTCATCGGCATGGTTTTAGGGTTATTGGTGATTTAGCGGCTGCGATGGGTGTGAAGCATATTTTTCATGGACATCTTCATGAAAATTACGCCAGTACCATAAAAAATAATATTAAAGTACGCGGTGTGGCTGACAGGGGCGTGACAAACTTGTTTGGAAATACACTCGATACCAATTAATCCGTCAACAAGATATTTCCGGGCTTGAGCATCTTGCCCTTGCCCCCTCGCCTGTTGGAGCGGGTTAGGATTGGGATTGGAAAAAAGCAACCGCCTCTGGGCAACAGGGGCTTTGCTTTGCCGATGCGGGATATTTTTTGTAGGGGCGGGCTTTACGCCTGCCCTTTAATGCCACGATGTTGGCAGGGCAACCGCAAGGGATTGCCCCTACAAAACACGGATATCGTTACCTATATAATTATTCAGAGTAACCGGATCAACGTTGATGACAGTCTTGCCATCAACCTGATACCAAAGCGTTAGCTTGAAGACTGGCTATTATCGACAAAGACCTTGAGTCTTTGACCGGGAAGCAGTCCTTTAACAAGGGTGGCCGCATTGGATTTACGTATTTCAGCAACGGGTACATTAAATTTTTTGGAAATTTGTATCAACGAGTCGCCTTTGCCAACCGTGTAACTGATTAGGCGGATTGAAGAGGATACGCTGGCAAGTTGTGGGTTGATGCTCTTGATGGTTAGTTTTTGACCTGGAATCAATGCCGTTTTTAAAGTGATATTGTTCCAGCTTGCAATCTCTTTTGGGGCAACAGAAAAGCGTTGAGAAATATTGAAGAACGTATCACCTTTTTTAACGGCATAGACTTGAGCGCTTGCAGACTTGGTTTTAGCGGCTTTGACAAATAACGGATTAGCAGTTGATTTTTCTTCTACTTCAGAAGGAATCTGTAAATGCATGCCTGAACGGACGACATTACCGGCCAAGTGATTGGTTTCGCGCAGTAATTGAGTCGTTGTATTGTTTTTATCGGCAATGGATGTCAAATTGTCGCCTGATTTAACTTTGTATTGCGCCAAGCTTGTTCTGATGACATCACTATGAAGCGAAGCTACTTTTTCTTCATGCTTTTCCTGATGACGCGGCTCAGTGATCTGAACTTCATCGTATTGTTTTAAAGCAACCCGTTCCGAGTAAGGCAGCATGGCCAAATTTTGTTTGAATGATTGCGCTTGGGCAACGGGCACCAACAAACGATGAGGGCCTTCAGGTGCCGTGCTGGAGCGATTAAAGCCGGGATTTAATTTTAAAAAGGCATGCAAGGGCGTGTTGGCCAGTTTTGCTGCTTTGTGTAAATCCAACGGCGACTTAATGTCAACGACTTCAAAGTAAGGCCGGTTGGGAATATGCTGTAAATGAATATTGTATTCGTCAGCATGGGCGAATAATTTGGCAATGGCCAGTAACCGGGGGACATAGTCGTCAGTTTCTTGTGGAAGCTCTAATGACCAATAATCAGTGGGTAAATTGAGATACTCATTTCTTTCAATGGATTTTCTTACCCGACCTTTTCCGCAATTATACGAAGCAAGCGCAAGCAACCAGTCACCATCAAAATCTTGACTCAATTCTTTTAGATAAGTGGTTGCGGCTTTTGTTGAGGCATAAATATCGCGGCGACCGTCATACCAGTTATTTTGCTGAAGACCATACTCTTTACCTGTAGACGGTACAAACTGCCAAAGTCCTGACGCATCCGCTTTTGAATAAGCATCCGGTACAAAAGCGCTTTCAACAACAGGTAATAAAGCCAGTTCACCGGGTATTTTTTTGGCTTCGATTTCATCGAGAATATGGTGCAAATACGGCTCTGCCCGTTGCTGAATGATGGCAAGAGAAGCCGGATGTTCTAAATACCAGTATAATTCGCGGTCTATGCGTGGGTTTTTAATGTCAGGTAATGAATACAGCGACAATAAACGCTCCCAAACGGTATCTTTGTGCGTTGATGCTGTTTTGAATTTATGTGTATGCAGGGTACGATAAGGGTGATACACATAACTGTCATTCGAGGTCGATTTGACAGGCGCTTGATCGTTAATAGTTAAAGGTTCTTTGGGTGTATCTGAGCAACCGGTAACAATTAAGGATATTGAAATTAATAAAAAATTAATCGACCTGTTAAAATTAACATGTGTCATCTTGTTAGGCCTAAGTATATGTTATTATTTTGGCGGGATTATACCATTTTTTTTGATGAAAATCATCATTGTGATGTTGTATTGAGTGTAATTAATGAAACGAAATTTCTTGTTTGCCTGGTACCAAACCCCACGGGGTAAGCTTTTAAAAGAGCTTGAAGCCGATTATTTAAAACGGTCCATCACTGTTAGTTGCCAGCAAATTATATTGCAAATCGGTGGTTTGGGCTGGGAGGATGAATTTATTGACTGCACTTTATACAAAAACTATACCGTGCTTGATGCCAAAGGACTGGGTTGTGCCGAGGCCAGAAAAATTCGGGCCAAGGCCTATAGCCTGCCCTTGCAAAGCGACAGTGTCGATATGATTATCATACCGCACTTATTGGAGTTTGATGCGCAACGGTTTCAAACGATGAGAGAAGTCGAGCGTGTTTTAAAGCCCGAAGGACTGTTGGTGGTATTAAACTTTAATCCCTGGAGCTTATGGGTCAGGTATCAGTTCTTATGGGATAAAAAAATGGCTGATTCTTGGAGTGGGCACTTTATTTCCCGATCAAGAATCCTGGACTGGTTGAAATTATTAAATTTTGAAGTGACGCTATCATCGGAGTTTAATTTAGATTCTGTCAACTCTAAACAGGGGAAATTAATAGCCGATAGCCACTCATTTTTTTCTACCGCTTATGCCATTAAGGCGATAAAACGACGCTACAGTATAATTCCGTTAACACCGGTTAAAAACGGAAGTGCCCGTATGGCTTTGATCAATTCACTAACCCCGTCAGCCCGGATAAAAAATCATGAGTGATGCAGTCATTATTTATACCGATGGCGCTTGTCGTGGCAATCCTGGCCCCGGTGGCTGGGGTGCTTTGCTTAACTATAAAGGTAAAATAAAGGAACTTTATGGCGCAGAAAAACTGACGACCAATAATCGAATGGAACTAATGGCTGCCATACAAGCATTGGAATTATTAACAAGACCTTGTTCGGTACAACTTAACAGCGACTCAATTTATGTACTTAAAGGCATCACCGATTGGATGCCTAACTGGAAAAAAAGAGGCTGGAAAACAGCGTCTAAATCGCCGGTTAAAAATGAAGATTTGTGGCGCAGACTGGATATTGCCATCGCTAAACACACCATCGAATGGAAGTGGGTAAAAGGCCATTCTGGCGATATAGGCAATGACAAAGCCGATGCATTGGCTAATCTGGGTATCGATTCGTTGTGATCAGGTTCAAGGCGAAAGGCGAAAGGCGAAAGGCGAAAGGTTCAAGGTTCAAGGTCAAAAATATTTTCTACTATCATTTTTGATCCCTTATCCCTTAACCCTTACCCCTTACCCCTGATCCCTTAACCCTGCCCCCTATTTCTTGACCAAAAGATTCTTTAAGTCTGCAAACGGATTATGGGTGGAAGCAGATACGCTGGATTTATTTGTTTGCAGGCTGCCAAAGCGGGTTTCTTCGTAGCGTGAATGTTCATTATCGTGACAATAAAGACACAATAATTCCCAATTACTGCCATCGGAAGGATTGTCATCGTGGTTGTGGTTTTTATGATGAACGGTCAATTCAGTCAGATTGGTATGGGTAAATTCACGGGTACAACGACCACAGATCCACGGATAGAGCTTGAGTGCCTGACCACGATAAGATTGATCCCTGACTTCCTGATTACGTCGGGCATCGGTAACGATTTGATTCAATTTGTCTTTATCGGGTTGTATTTTTTTTATAGTCATATTAGTTGTCTTTATCTGTTAATAAGTTGCAGTGAATGTTAAATCCCAAGATCAGGGTTGTGAATGATTTTGGGATTCGCCAGTGCTGATGCAACCTGTTTTATTGGTATCATTCAATTATTTTTACCAGCCAGCCGTCACTGCCTTTACATTGATTAGGGCCATCGGCGGCAATATTAATTCTCGCAAAGTCGCCTTTTAACGTGTCGGGCAATGTACCGGCCACCAGAAAACTCTGGTTTTTAGGGGTAATCGTGACCTCTACCGGCTGATTTTTTACCGTAACGATAATGCTGTCGGGGTTAGTGTTAGCGGATGCAATAAAAGAAAAAGCCGACTTTCCTGCAACCTGGGCATTGTTCACGGGGCTAAATTCACTAAACTTGGGTTTGTCACAGGCTTTTTTACTACTGCTACTGCCATAAGCCCAGACGTGACTGGTAACCACCATGAGCGTCAGTATCCACAAGGTTTTATATGCTGTCATTGTTAAGTCTCTTTGTTGTTGTTGTTGTTTTTGTTTTTGTTGTTGTTTTTGTTTTTGTTTTTGTTGTAAGTATTCAAGCCCCTCGCTATGCTCTCCCCCTTTGAAAAAGGGGGATTGAGGGGGATTTATCTAATAAAATCTCCCCTAACCCCTCTTTTTCAAAAAGGGGAACTGAATAGTTACTTTTTGTTTTACGTCATTAATTATGACTTTAAGTTTAGCAAATTATCATAGACGTTTATATAGTCTGTCATCATTCGGTTCAGGCTGAATGTAGATTCACACCGGGCTCTGCCGGCTTTGCCATGACAAACCAACAGATCAGGGTTGTCCAGGTAATATTGAAAGGCTTCCGCCATCGCTATTGGATTTTGTTTTGGCACCAGATAGCCGGTTTGGTTGTTAATAACCAACTCCGGATTTCCACCGACATGAGTAGCGATTACCGGCAATGCTGTCGCCATAGCCTCAAGAATAGTATTGGATATGCCTTCATTAATAGACGGCAATACAAATAAATCCAGCGTTTGCATTAACTCAGCCACATCGTTTCTTTCACCCGCAAACCAAACCAGCTCGTTAATATCAGCTTCACGGACTAATTCCAACAGTTTTGGCATTAATGAACCGGCACCAATTATCACCAACCTGACATTATCTTTTGTAACAGAATTTGTTGTAAGCAGATGGATAAAGGCTTGTACCAAGGTTATTTGATCTTTTACCGGATCAAGTCTGCCAACGGTGCCTATCAACATCAGTTCGGGCGAACGAAAGTTAGGCGGCAATAAATCGACAGGTTTATTGCCGCTTAATTTAAAGCGGCTTATATCGACGCCGTTATATAGCTGCGTGATTTTATTGGCCGGTACTTTTATCTGCTTAATTAACCAGGCTTCCAGATCTATTGACATCGGAATATAACACTGGACTAACGGTCGAAATAAACGACGCAACAAGACATAGCGAGGATTTTTTCCTTCTACGTCATCAATGTCTCTGCCATGTTCGCCATGAATCCGGTGTTTTATACCCGCTAAAAAACCCGACAATTGGGCTTCCAGGGCTGATAAATTGCGCGTATGTAAAATATCCGGTTTTATTTGTCTAAACAACTTCCATAATCGAAAGTAAACAGCAAAATCTTTTCCAGGCTTTTTATTCAGACAATAAATCGGTACAGCATCTTTTTTTATTCTATCTCTAAAATCGGTATAACCGGTCATACAAATAACTGCATGCCGGTATTTTTCATCCGGCATGTGGTTAATTAAATTAACCACTCCATTTTCCAGTCCGCCTGTTCCCAAACGAAACAGCACATGGGCGATTAAAGGTTTTTTGTTGGCTAAGGATGTCATCAGCAAGTTAACGAGGGTGTTTCAGTTTGAGTGATACTCTGGTTAAATCGAAACATCTCAAATTGTAACAAGTCATGCAACCCAGTCCGGACTTGCTGTTTGTGGGTTTAAGGTTATCGCCTTAGCAACCTGTTGCAGTGCATTTGCTTGTTGCAGCCAAAGGTTAAGGTCAGGGTTGTTTAATAATTGTCCCGCAAACTGACAGGCCTGATCCAGATGTTTTTTTGCAGGCAGACTTAAACCTTCACCCAGCTCAAGTTTTTCGGCTTTGATGCTCAATAGAAAACACGGCGGCGGCGTTTGTTTTTTTATCGATTGATAGACATCCAAAACCGCCGCAGGACTCATCGTGTGCGTGGTATAACTGTCGTCTCTGGCAGGTTCAAGCTGCACAAAAGCAAACGCGCCGGTACAGGAAACCGAGGCATCAACAAATAACACCAAGGATCGGTTTTCCAAATCCAGCGCGTGTTCGATTTGCAACTGAAAGTCACTCAGTATTTCAATCGCTTGCAGGTCACAGTGGCTTTCAACGTATTCCAGCAATAACGGCCCCAGCGCATCATCGCCACGACTCAAATTGCCATAACCAAACAACAGAACCGGTTTAATCATGGTCGGCCCGTTCAATTTCACCGCTACTGTGTTTAACCAGTTTATCGATTAGCTTGCCTTCGGCATCAATCAATTCCAACTGCAACGGCATTTTTCCCATGGCGTGGGTTGCACAAGACAAACACGGATCATAAGCACGAATCGCCACTTCCAGATTATTTAATAGTGGCTCGGTCAATTCCCGGCCTGACAAATATTCTGCCGCCACTTGCCGAACGGATTCGTTCATCGCCATGTTGTTGCTGGTGGTTGAAACGATTAAATTGGCTTTGGTAACGATGTCATTTTCATCGACTTGATAATGATGAAACAGCGTACCGCGCGGCGCTTCAATAACACCCACACCTTCATAACGTTTTTCGCCTTGTGCCACTAAATCATGGCCCATAATGTCAGGATCATGGAGTAGCGTTTTAATGCTTTCGGCGCAATGCAGGGTTTCAATCAAACGCGCCCAATGAAACGCCAGCGTACTATGAACCATCGCTTCGTTACTGTGCGCTTTAAATTCTACCCGGGCGGCTTCCGCTAACGGCGTGTTAATGGAATCACAATTATTGACGCGAGCCAGTGGCCCCACGCGATACCAACCGTTTTCCTGGCCCATGGATAACAGATAAGGAAATTTCATATAAGTCCATGAGCGCACTTCTTCATGGATATAGTCGTTATATTTACAATAATCGACGTGATCCATAATCGTTTCGCCGTTAGCATTTTTCGCGCGAATGCCGCCATGATAAAGCTCCAAGGCACCATCGGGCTTGGTTAAGCCCAGATAATTGGAGCGTATGGTGGCAAAGTCATCGTAATAAGGCAGGTTGGAACAATGCACTTTTTTAATCAGCGCAACGGAAGCGGCCGACCATTCGATCATTTGATCAATATCTTCCAGCAAATAATCACGCTCGGCTTTGCTTAATGATTTATTAACTCCGCCAGGAATCGCACTGGTGCCGTGAACCCGTTTTCCGGAGACCATGCGTATCACTTCCTGTCCGTATTTACGCATCTTTACGCCTTGTACACCCAAGTCGGGATAGGCACCCAGCACGGCAACAATAGAACGTTTGCTAATATCGCTTTCAAAACCAAACAATAAATCCGGGCTGGATAAATGAAAGAAATGCAGGGCATGAGATTGAAACACTTGTCCAAAATGCAGCAAGCGTCTCAGTTTATCGGCGGATACCGGAAGATTTTCCGGGTCAATACCAACCAATTGATCTATGGCTTTGGCGGCAGCTAAATGATGACTTACCGGACAAATACCGCATAAACGCTGAACCAAAACCGGCAACTCCCAATAAGGGCGACCTTGTATAAAGCGTTCAAAGCCCCTAAACTCAACAATATGCAATCGGGCTTGCTGGACTTTATTATCCGCATCCAGCAACAAAGTGACCTTGCCGTGGCCTTCGACCCGAGAGACAGGGTCAACAACGATGCGCTTCAAATTTTCTGTATTTTTGGCTGTTTCTAAATGTTGGTACATAATAATTCTCTAAAGTTGGTTGGAACAACAAGACTGCCCGACTTGTATCGGCGGACACCGGACGGTTCCATAAGAACAAAAAACACAACAATCACCCGGCTTGGGCTTTAATAATACCTGACAATGAGTGCATGGGTAAAAATACAGACAAGCATTCGTTGGCATGAGCTCTTGTTTTTTAAAGCCACATTCAGGGCACTGAATTACTGATTCCAAGATTAATTCTGTCATAGTCTGTTGGATCAAGTTGCACTGATATATTGTTTTTACTGTTTCTTTGGAAAGCTTTGCAATAATTAATTAGTGGCTTAACAACACCGAATTGCGCTATTTGCTCAAAGTTCCAGCCTGGTCTAATCGCCTGAAACTACTCAAAAATCTAAATCCTATGCTTCCAATACTCGGGGTCGCGGTGAAGGTGCATGACAGCAATAATATAGATGAGACCTTGATCTTCAGCATATAAAATACCGTACGGAAATCTTTTTACCAACGCTCTTCTAATGTCACCTTCAATGATCAACCATGCTTTTGGAAAATCAATAACCCTGCCGATGGCAGAGATAATCTCTAGCGAAAAATCGTAACCCAATCCATTTTCTATTGCTTCGTAATAATCAATGGCTGCATTTAATTCCAATTCCGCATCAGGATGAAATAAAACATTCATTGCTGGAATCTGGCCGCTATTTTTTTAAACACCTCATTCGCCGACTGTGCTGTTACCTCGCCCGCTCTTAATTGTTGAAGGCGTTCTTGCGCAACTGCGATCCATTTCTTATCAATAGCGGGTTCAGGTGTGTTTAAACTTCTAAGCAAAGAGTCCACAAGCAAAGCCCGTTCTTCCACAGGCAAGGAAACAGCTTCAGCAATCAGTTCTTTTGTTTTCATACTTCCCCTTCAATTCAAAAGCTCACGTAAAGTGGCTATGCGCTTTTCTTACTGCTTTGTAATTTCAATCATAATGCACCAGTTCATAAGGCAACGAAGGCTCGCGTCCTTCAATTAAATCGGTCAAAAACTTCCAGAATACGTCTGCCGAGGGTGGGCAACCGGGTAAAAAATAATCTATTTTTACGACTTCATGAATCGGACGCACTTTATCCAACAACAAAGGCAGTTCCGGATCGCTGGGTATTTGCGCATTCTCAACACCAATGCCATCCAGATACGCTTCATTCAGACATTCTTCCAGAGGGATAAAATTACGCATCGCCGGCAAGCCGCCGTTAATCGCACACGCACCGACCGCCACCAGAATCTTGCAGTTTTGTCTAAACTCACGCAATACATGCACGTTTTCTGAATTACACACGCCCCCTTCAATCAAACCGATATCGCAGTTTGTGCAGTGTTCAATGTCGGTAATGGGTGAACGGTCAAATTCAACGTGCTCCACCAACTGCAACATGCGTTCGTCAATATCAAGAAAAGACATGTGACAACCAAAACAACCCGCCAGCGAGGTGGTTGCAACTCTAATTTTATTTGCCATGTTGAGGATTCTCCGAATCGACTGCCAGGGAAGGTGGAAATGCCGCAATCGGTCGGGAACCGGATGCGGCCAAACTGACTTGATCAATTTGTTTATGATCGTAAATACGTTCACCAATCGGCACTTGATAAGCCGTGTGCTTAATCAGAATCGCACCGGTTGGACAAATGTGCGCCGCCTGATCGGTCGCCTCAATATCCGTGTCTTTTAACAAACCGCTTTGTGCATTAACAAGCAGATGCTTATTAAGGCCGCGCCCACTGACGGCAAACACATCTTTGCCGTCTTTTTGCTGACTGGCCCGAACGCACAAGGTACAAAAAATGCAGCGATTATGATCAATCATAACCTCGGCATGAGACGCGTCGACTTTTCGGGCGGGATAAAAAAGCGGGAAATGATTATCGAGCATATTCAAATGATAAGCAACGGCCTGTAATTGGCAGTTACCGGTTTTTTCGCAGGAGGGACAAAAATGATTGCCCTCCACAAACAACATTTGGGTAATAAGCTTCCGGTCATCGGTTAGCTCTTGGGTGTTATTAAGCACCTGCTGACCTTCCATGGCCGGAAAAGTACAGGCTGAACAAACACGACCATTCACTTTTACATTACACAACTTACAACTGCCATGCGGGGTAAATTCCGGATGATGACATAAATGCGGAATATAAACACCTGCCGCAGTGGCCGCTTCCATGATGGTTTGTCCCTCTTCAAAAGGAACGGTGTTGCCATCAATCGTGATTGATTTACTCATGATTCGTCCTCGATTTGGGCTAAGTGCGCACCGGTATCGTTACGTTTTGCCAATCTCCGAGCTGTTTCCAAAGCGCCATCCAAATCAAATCCCGGTTCATAACTGATTTTTTTCAATTGACTTTGATACAATTCAGGATAGCGTTCCAGCGTGGTTAACACGGGATTGGCAGCCGTCTGCCCCAAGCCGCAGTGGCTCTGGGTTTTAATTAACTGACAAAGTTCTTCAAGGGCGACCACATCCCCTGCCGAACCATGACCTTCAATAATCTTATCCAACTGTTTTTTTAATAACGAAGTACCCACACGGCAAGGCGTACAAAATCCGCAACTTTCGTGAGCAAAAAAATGGATAAAATTATTAACAATTTCAAGAATGTTTCGACTGTTATTAAAAATAATAAATGAGCCGCCGGTGGCTAAATCTTCAAAAGCCAGTTGCCTTTCAAATTCGTGGTTGGCAATAAAAGTACCTGATGGCCCACCAATTTGCACGCCCAGCACATCACTTGCCCCGCAATCATCCAGCACAGTCTGGATAGACGTGCCGAAAGGATATTCATAAATGCCGGGGCGGTCACAATCACCGCAAATACTCAGTATTTTGGTACCTTTTGATTTTTCCGTACCGACATTGGCAAACCAGTCGCCGCCGTTTATGGCAATACTGGCCGCCGCCATAAAAGTTTCAACATTGTTAACCACCGTGGGTTTGCCTAAATACCCTTGGGTAACCGGATAAGGTGGACGATTACGGGGAATGCCCATTTTTCCTTCCAGCGATTCTATCAACGCAGATTCTTCACCGCAGATATAAGCACCGGCACCCAGACAGATTTCAATATCAAAATTCAAGCCCTGCTTGAGAATATTGTTACCCAACAAACCAGCTTGCCGACGCTCCTCCAAAATACCTTGAAGCTTTTCGTAAAGATGCAGATACTCGCCGCGTAAATATAAAAGGCCATGCTCGGCACCGATAATCGCGGCACATAAGGTCATACCTTCAAATACCTGATGCGCATAAGTATTTAATAACACCCGATCTTTAAAAGTACCCGGTTCGCCTTCATCGGCATTACAAACTACATAGCGTTGCTGCTGTTTGTGCGTAGCGATATCACAAAATGAGTCTTCTTCAGGCCCCTCATAACACAAATGCCATTTCCAGGCGGTGTTATAGCCCGCTCCCCCACGTCCACGCAACTCGGCAAAACTAATTTCGGCTAACGTTTCCTGTGCGCCCCGATTAAACATGGCAGTCAGCGCAGCCCCGTGTTTGATGGGGTGAGCCAACAATAAATCAGGCATCTGGATATTATCCTCAACCAAAAATAACTCGGGAGGCCATTCTTCCAGTGGTTTTTGTTGATTAATTAAATCGGTAATTTGGTCAATCCTGGGATGGTCAAGTCGGCTTAATGCATAACCGTTAACCAAGCCAGCCGGGCCTTGATCACAGAGTCCGGTGCAGGACGTGTTATCCAAACTAACCACGCCGTCCTGCCGAACCTCACCAACGGCTACCTTTAGTTTTTTCGACAAATAATCGAGCAGACCTTTCTTGCCCAACATGTGATCGGTAATGGAATCACTGATCAAAATCTCGTATTGTCCGCGCGGTGACAAATGAAAAAAGCTATAAAATTCAACGACACTGATGATCTGGGTACGGGGTATTTTTAACAGCTCTGCCAACTGCTCTATCGCGACTTCGGGAATGTAATGATAGCGTGTTTGAATCGCCCTTAGAATAGACAATAAACGGGTTGCCTGATAGCGATTTGTTTCTGCGAGATCTTGAATAAATGAGTGCATTTTATTTCCTTAGCCTGATCTTTATGAATACGTGCTAACGTGATTATAGTGGATTGTTATTACAAGTCACTAACTATCATAAAAAAATAAAAGGCTCCGTGTTCTTGGGCGCTATCCAAGCATGAGGTATTATCTCAAAGTCGGTCTTGAAGGCCGTTAGCAAAGAAAAGTAAAAAGGGTTAACGTTCTTCTGGCTCCTGGTTTCCGGTTCCCAAGCTCCAGCTTGGGAACCGCGAAGCCGAAGCTAAAGCTTCGCGAGACAGGAAGCTGGAGCTTCCAGGTCTGCATTCCCAAGCTGGAGCTTGGGAACGAGTACAAAGCTAGTTGTTATAGGTATTTATACGGATTGATTTTTCTATTTTAAATAATAGAATTTATTAGAAGCTTAGTCTGTGCTTTAAATCTACACATAGACCTTGATTGTCATTTTACGACCCATTGTTGCCCTTGGCGACTGTCAACTATCCGGTAAACAATTTGGCGGGAATATTTTCTCCAAACGACCTCTTTGAGTCCCCTTCTTTTTCAAAGAGGCGGGGGCTAATTATTTCTGTAGTTTATTTTTTGCGCCTTACCTAACTTCAAGTCTAATGTAATTTGGAAATATCATTATGAAAATTAAATCCTTACATCTATTTTCTTTAATGCTTGTAATATTCAATACAGCTTTAGCAAATGAAAAAACTAATAAAAGTTACGACTGGACGGGTGTTTATGTAGGTGGATTTATTGGCGGCGCTTCAAGTGCTAACGTTACTGATTCTGAACCACAGTATCCTGATGGAGGTTATTGGAATCAGTCTGGATTTAACAACCAATACAATACAAATGCAAGCTTCATAGGAGGGGCAACTGTTGGTTATAACTGGCAAATGAAAGAGACCCCTTTATTATTGGGTCTTGAAGGTGAATATGGCTATTTAGGCATGAATGGAAGCAATCCAGATCCTAATTCTGCAACATTTAATGCAGATCCTACGAACTTTATCATTGGGCAGCCTACAGATAATGGAGTTCATAGTACTAAAATTGGCGGATCTTATGGCTATGGCTTAGTTGGCGGGAGAATAGGTTATGCCATTGATAGAGCACTTGTCTACATTAAGAGTGGCGCGGTATTTACTACGACTCAATCAACATACAATGATTCGAACTATGACACTTCGATTACAGGGAAAAGAAACAATAACTCAGGCTATGCGCTTGGTGCAGGCATTGAATATGCACTTCCCTTTACATGGGCAAAAGACATCTCCGTTAAAACAGAATATCTTTATTTTGGTCTTGATAGAACATCTCCAGTTTCAGGTTTAAGCGGAGATAATAATGGTCTAACGCTTAATTACACTTCAAATATTAGTGGTATTCATACCGCTAAAATTGGCGTTAACTACAAATTCTAACTTCTAAAGAAGCAACAGAAAGGGTTACCGCATTAAGATTCGTTATTTATTTAAAGGATATAACGACATGATTTATAGTCCAAAAACTTCCGTATTATCTGGTCGTGAGCATTGTAATCACTGCTCTCCTCTGTTATCGACATTAGCCTGCGTACTCTTGGTTGCTTTAACGTATCCAGCGTTTGCAGGAACACCCGTAAAATCACCAGCACCAAGGATAACAAAAGGAGGAGGAGCAGAAGTCGTCGAAATCGTGGTTCCAAATGAATTCAACGAAGATTTGCGCAATCTGCCATCAATAACGACGCCCTCGTTATCAAATCCGCCTGTTGAAGTAAATCCCCGGCAGCAGCACGGAGGACCAACAGTGATCCATTCCCCGCCAGCCCCACAGGTCGACCCATTGCTATTAGCACCCAATAGAGGAAATTTGCGATCCCAAGTAATGTTTGGTGCCCCAATCTCATTTAATACCCCCCTACTCAATTTCAAGGGCCAGGATTATAATGGTGTTTTCCCCCCTGATACGGTTGGTGACGTAGGCCCCAATCACTACATTCAAATGATCAATTCGCCTTCTGGAGCAGCCTTTAAGATTTATAGCAAGACGGGTGTTGTTCTAGTAGACTCTAAGAGCCTGGAAGACTTGGCAACTACTGCTGCGTGTAAAACGGGTGCTGGTGGTGATCCGATCGTACTGTATGATCTGCTCGCAGACCGTTGGCTACTAAGCGAGATGACGGATAAGAGTGCCGGCAATCATCTTTGCATCTATATCTCCAAGACTGGCAATCCTGTTTCAGGAGGGTGGTGGGTCTACGACTTTACGACCCCTTATTTTCCGGACTATCCCCACTATGCTGTCCAACCGGATGCTTATTATGTCGCTACCAATGAGGATAAGCCTGCCGCTTATGCTCTGGATCGGAAAAAGATGCTACAGGGACTTCCCGCCACCTACAAGCGCTTTGTTGCACCCAGACTACCCGGCTTCGGCTTTCAGGCGTTCACCCCTGCCGACCTTGACGGCAAAACTCCGCCTCCCGCTGGAGCGCAGGGCTACTTTGTAAGGCAGGTAGACGACGAACTTCATTATGGCGCTCATACCCCTACAGATTACCTTGAAATCTGGGCCTTGCATGCTGATTTTGTTAATCCGGCAAATTCCACGTTCAAAAAACTTCCCAAAGTCCCGGTTGCCGACTTTAACTCGGCCTTATGCGAAACAAGATCCGATGAGTGTATTCCGCAACCGGGTACCTCCAGGCTTCTTGATCCGCTCCGTGAAATTACGATGTGGCGAGTGCAATACAGGAATTTCGGCGGAACGGAATCGCTGGTCGGCAATTTCACAGTCGATGTCAACAGTAATAATCATGCAGGGATTCGCTGGTTTGTATTAAACAAAACCACAAAGTCTAATTGGTTGACGATCCAGCAAGGTACTCACTCACCCGATTCAGCAAATCGCTGGATGGGCAGCATCGCGATGGATGCATGTGGAAACCTGGCTTTAGGCTACAGCGTATCCAGCGGTACTGTTTTTCCAGGCATTCGCTATGCAGGGCGGTTGCTCTATGATGCTCCAGGCCAATTACCTTGGGGTGAAAACTTGATCGTGGCAGGCTTATCTTCGCAGACGAACAAAGGCAACGGGAATCGATGGGGTGACTATAGCTCAATGAATGTAGATCCGACTGATGATAGAACTTTTTGGTACACCAATGAGTATATGAGTACGGGTGGCAAATGGACAACGCGAATCGCTAGCTTCCGTTTTCCTTACGTCATCAAGGGCGGAGCGATTAGTTGCAATTATCGTCAAAAATTTTGATTTTCTTCTGGTTCCCAAGCTGGAGCTTGGGAACGAGTACAAGTATTTAGTAAGTATTCACCTCCCCCTTTGAAAAAGGGGGAACGAGGGGGATTTATCTAATA
>JBAXTQ010000269.1:0-4830 GCA_037130115.1 Methylococcaceae bacterium | reverse complement strand
GAGAGCAAAGCGAGGGGGCAGAGGGGGATTTATCTAATAAAATCTCCCCTAACCCGTCTTTTTCAAAGAGGGGGACTGAATGATTACAAATGATCAGGTGCTTTTTATGATGACAAATGCGAACAACTGGCGGGATGAGTTTTTTTCGTTCAAGACAAATGAAAGGATTACCGTGCAATCAGGACGGCTTTTATATGAGCTTATAAATTGGACAGCTTACCTGACTACGCGGCTAACCAGTTGCAAGGCAATAAAACGTCAATACCGAAGCATAAAATATTAAGGACAGGAAAAATAGCCAAAACGTTGGTATCAATTGCAATCATTAAACCGTTCCTGTCCTTGCTGTGCAATAGTTCGCTCCATATCATCAAGCGATACGCTATGTGTCGCGGTTAAAATCCCAAATAAATCATCAAAAGGTTTTTGTGTTTTGGTTTTTGGCTTTGCTGTAGCAATCGTATTTTCTAGTAAAGTGAGCAGTCCACGTCCTGCGGGTAACTGCTTAATGGGGTCTACAGTATGAATAAAGCCATTGATATCAATTTGCACTTCAATAGTTTGTAACATGTCCGTATACCTCATTTTTAAATTTAATTGCCGATGATTATGGCACTAAAGAAATAACAGGGCCAAAAAAAGACAAGGTAACAGCGGGTGCATGAGGAAAAAAGTCTAATAAATTTAATCTGTGAATCTGAGGCAGTTAGGCGCATTCCCAAGCTCCAGCTTCCAGTCTAGCGAAGCCAGAGCTTCGACCGCTGGGTTCCCAATCTGGAGATTGGGAACCAGCGCAAATACTGGAGCGTTAAGTTAGGTATTTAACTTTACTCTGACCCCAGTTATTTTTTTTAAGTATGTAGATTTAGCCTCATCAGGAAATGATTTTCTAATCAGCAAATCGTTAAATTGTTGCGATAAATCGCCTGGTAGCATGAGCATATGGAGTTATCCCGGTCTGTTTATCATGCATAAAATGTAGGTTATACTGTTAAGAAATACAAGGCCTTACACTTATCCTTGCTTTGCAATCTAACCGGGTGTATAAGATACAACGATCTAGATAATAACTTGTTAGGCTTTACAAGTCCCGCTCATGAACGTCGAACGCCTCCACGCCCTTGTGCTGGGCGGCGGCATATTTTAGCTAAATAAATATTATCCCAGCCAAACTAATTTACTAAATTGCATCGCCTTATAAACTAAAGAGAAACTCTAAAACCACATCGGGAAGTTTTATGACCTTACATTTGAACGAAGTCGATAGCACCAAACTGGAACAACTCCAGGGCAAAGTGATCAACGACGTCGCCGGCTCCTTGGGCCTGTTGATGGCCTACATCGGCGACAAACTGGATTTGTATAGCGCATTGTTGGAGATCAGTCCGGCCAGCAGCCTGGAACTCGCCGAAAATACCGGCATGGACGAACGCTATCTGCGCGAATGGCTGTCCGCCAATGCCGCCGCCGGTTACGTCGATTATGATGCAGAGTCCGGCAAATTTTCGTTGTCGCCGGAGCAGGCAGTGATTTTCGCCGCTGAAGGCCATCCGGCCTGCATGCAAGGGTTTTTCCAGGCGGTGATGTCGGTATATATCGACGAACCCAAGCTGACGGAAGTGTTCCGTTCCGGAAAAGGTATGCCCTGGCGCGAGCATAGCCCGTGCCTGTTCTGCGGCACCGAACGTTTCTTCCGGCCGATGTATGCGATGAATCTGATCGACCACTGGCTACCGGCACTCGACGGCGTCCGCGCAAAGCTCGAAGCCGGGGCCCGTGTTGCCGATGTCGGTTGCGGCCACGGTTCGTCGACGATTCTGATGGCCAAGGCCTTCCCCAACTCCACCTTTCACGGTTTCGATTTTCACGAGCCGTCGATCGAACACGCACGCGAACTTGCACGAGCCGCCGGCGTCGCCAGCAACACCATTTTTGAGGTGGTGACCGCAAAGGAATATCCTGGCAAGAATTACGACCTGGTAACCATCTTTGACGCGCTACATGACATGGGCGATCCAGTTGGCGCGGCGATTCACATTGCCAACACATTGGCCGACGGCGGTACCTTGATGCTGGTCGAACCGTTTGCCGGGGATAGCTTGGAAGAGAATCTGCATCCCTTGGGACAAATCTATTATTCGTTTTCGACCATGGTCTGCGTGCCAGCCTCCAAGTCGCAAGAAGTCGGCCTGGGTCTTGGTGCGCAGGCAGGGCAAAAACGGCTCACCGAAGTGCTCAACGCTGCCGGTTTCAGCCAAGTGAGGCGTGCCGCCGCAACACCCACCAATCTGGTACTGGAAGCCAAGATTTAAGGGAGATCGCCATGAAAAATATCATCGTTTTAATCGGCATCAGGGTCGTAGGATGCGGTGAGGAACGGACCGCATCAATCGCGTAAATCTATGCCTAACGAATAAGCCAGGTAGGGTGGGTGGGCAAACAGCTTTATCGTTTGCCCACGCGGAACTCGGCGCAATCGGTGGGCAAGCAAAAAGACGCTTGCCCACGCTACCTGACTATGGGTATTTGGCAGCCCTGCGTTTGCGTCATGCGCGAGGCGGCTCTGGCGCTATCCACCCATCGTCGGTGTGGAAAATTGGGGTCAGGTCTTGCTTGGAAAATTGGGGTCAGGTCTTGCTTTAACACATTAAAATATAATTTTACAAGACCTGACCCCATTATTACAAGACCTGACCCCATTATTATTCCAAGACCTGACCCCATTATTATTCGATTGGCTTCTAAAGATTCACCGATAATATAGAGTACGTTATGACAACCTGTTATTGTTGCGTACTGCGCAACATGCTAAACTTTAAAAATGATTAAATCGTTTCGCCATAAAGGTCTCAAGAAGTTCTTTGACTCAGCTTCATTAGCGGGTATACAACCTCAACACGCGAAACGCTTGCGAATGCAACTTGTCGCGTTAGATACCGCAACGACCATTGAAGACATGGATATCCCAGGCTTCAAATTGCACGCTTTGAAAGGCCCAGACAATGATAGGTGGTCAGTTTGGGTGAATGGCAACTGGCGTGTTACGTTTGAATTTCAAGACGGACATGCTTTCATACTTGATTACGAGGACTACCATTAATGACTATGCATAATCCACCTCACCCTGGCGAGTTTATTCGAGAGGTCTATTTGGAACCTTTCGCAATCACTGGCAGGCAACTTTCTTTTAAACTTGGCGTTTCTCCCTCTACCTTGAACCGTATTTTAAAAGGTAACAGCAGTATAAGCTCAGAAATGGCGCTTCGTCTTTCCAAGGCTCTGGGGCGTTCCCCTGAAAGTTGGCTGGCTATGCAAGACAACTACAATCTTTGGCATGCCAGGCAATCAGTCAATCTTGATACTGTGGAAAAAATTGAATTTAGAGCCGCATAATTAATCTGCCAAGCAAAATTTTGAAAAAATAGCGAGTAGCCTCGATGCAGCAAAGCGGAATCGAGAATTTATCAACTCCGAATACCTGGATTTCACTACGTTACATCGAGGCTACTTGCTGCGTACTGCTTAAGGAGTTAACAAGATTTCTCAAGGAATTTTGCTGATTTCTTAAGGGGTAACAAAGAAACCTCAAGCAAATGGGCCGGTTTCACAAGCCTTTCAAGGTGATTTTGCGCATTCTGATATAAAAATCTTCCATCACCTGAATAAAGGAGTTTTGCTTTTTCCAGAACAAAGGAAAATCACCCCCTTTCTTAATTAAAATGGCGGGGATAATCGCCGCCTGACCGGGTTCGATACTTTTTGGCAACGGCTGCGCTCCCTGCCAAAAACCTTTCAGGCTGATTTCTTGTGGAATTTCTGTGCGTACGGGACGGGTATAAAAACTGTTTACCGGTTGTGTGTCAATAGCCGCACTACTTTTGGCATCGCTTAACACTTTACCTAAAGGTGACAACGCCAGTTGCTGCAATAACTTTTCGGGTGCCAGTCCGCGCATTTCAAATAACAGAAACGGATCCTGATCCAGTTGACCCGCCAACCGGTAACAAACCCCGGCAATATGTTTGCAGGGGACTTCATAATCGGGGCAGTCACAGGACACTTTAAAATCCCGATAGTCATTCGGCAATAAATGCACACCCACCTCGGCAAACACTGTTTCTATGTTTTCCGGAATTTCATTTAGCAACAAGCGGGCAATAAAACTGGCACGTTGGCTGAGTTTTTGAATAATTTTTTGCCATTGCGCCTCAGATAAATGGGTCATTTGCACACTAACGTTATAAGTCGGCTCTTTGTAAACACCAAAATAAGGATTGATGTTCCCGCGCATTTTTGCATCGACTTTACCTTTCTGTAATAGCCATTGCTTGATACGATTGTCGGTAGAATAAGAACGCCCGCGCTGTAAACGACCACTGTCGGTAAAATCTTCCAGGGCAGCTATAAATTGTTGTCCCCACCAGGTTTTTGCATGAGTACTCATATCAGTCTTCCATAATGCTGTGTTTATTGAGTGCAATCAGTTCTTTAAACGCCTGATTATCGAGCTTGGTTAGCCAGCTTTCATCATTACCCACAATGCTGTCGGCCATTTTCTGCTTGTCGCTGATCATTTGATCAATGCGCTCTTCCAAAGTCCCCAGCGTGACAAATTTATGCACAAAGACATTCTTAAGCTGGCCGATACGAAAGGCCCGGTCAGTCGCCTGATTTTCAACCGCAGGATTCCACCAACGATCAAAATGAAACACATGATTGGCCTGGGTTAAGGTGATACCGACACCACCGGCTTTAAGCGACAGAATAAACACCGCAGGGCCGGTATCGGGATCTTGAAAATCACTGATCATCAGTTCGCGTTTGGTACGC
>JBAXTQ010000268.1:0-4831 GCA_037130115.1 Methylococcaceae bacterium | reverse complement strand
TATAATATTAAACCTTTCCAATTCATGTTTTAATCTCAGGTAGTTTTAAAGAAGCCAGGTAGTCCGACATTTTCGCGTTAAAACGCATGAATGGCATTGAGGAAATCTCTCGATATTCTGATTTTGACCGTTGAATGTCGGGCAACGAAAAGCTGTTGCCCAACATGGCTATCCACCCACCATTACACTGATCACATCACTCCATTGCCCGACTTGTTCATCATGAAGCCGGTAAATGGCTTTGTATTTCCAGATGGCGGTCGCACCAGAAGCGGGTAGTGGGGCATTGTCGGTAGTGTTAGGTTCAGTATTGATAGTCAAAAACACAAACCCATTGCTATCGCCGCGATCAACCCAGATTTCAATGCCACTGGCTTTGCCTTTCGTCCAGACGATGACCGGATGCCCCACATTGTTTTTAAAACTTAAAGCCGGCTTTAAGGCACCGGGATCAAAAACATGAGTAGCCGCTATCAGCCAACAATCCTGCCCTATAGCGGCGGTGTAATTTCTATGAGCTTTAATACGTGCAGCCAGTGCCGATACCCAGGGTATTACGCCACATTCAACGGCAGGCGGGATGTTTTCGTCAAATTTGGGAGGCAGAGGCCAATCAGCATTGCCAGAACCGCCATCACGCAAGCTATTTTTAAATTCCGTGTAATGTTGCGTATAGCTTTGCAATGCATACAAGGTGTTAAGCGCATAGCGAAAACTCGCAGATTTTTTCTTGAGATTTTCCAGATCTGCGGTGCTGATTTCCAATAGTTCAGCATATTTAGGTAACGTCACGGCGAGATGTTCCAGTAATTCTGCTTTTCCGCCGTCATTTGTGGGCATATAGGATGAGTTGGACATAATTAATTCCTCAATATTCAGGTTTGATGACTGGCACTCAGTGCTTGATGGCTATTTCAACAAGCCGCTTGAGCGTTATTGCCAGCTATTGTTGTACTGTTTTGACTATCTGTTGTACCGCTCCGAGCATCTGCTGTAACGCTTTGACTCTGTGTTGTACCGTTCCGGGCATCTGCTGTACCGCTTTGACTCTATGTTGTACCGCTTTAAATATCTTCTGTACCCCTCCGGATCTGTGTTGCACCGCTTTAAGTGTCTTTTGTACCGGTTAAAAAGACCTCAAAAATATACATCCAACAGATTGATATATATAGCAAATACCATGATATAAAAGTGAAGTGATGTTGGTGATGCCTCCCGGTATCTTGGCCACCTGTCCAAGCATCAGTGCCACCGGTACAAGAACCTTATGTACCGGTACAAACACTTGTTCGACCGGTACAAGAATCTTACGTACCGGTACAAATAGCTTGACCACCTTTTTGCAGGCTAGTTGTCAATTCATCTAAAGTAACTTGATTATTTCAAAAGCGGTGACGACCTATCCAGAAAGCTTTTACAACACCCTTCAGGGACAGAAAAAGCACTGGATCAACGCGATAAGATGCGTAGTTGGGTCGCTGGGCGTTTAATTGTTGAAGCAGCACCCGTTTGCTGGTGTCGTCGTGTGGAATAATGGTTGAATTGGACATACTATGAAACCTTTATGCGGAGGACAAAGTCTAGCAAGAAAAGTATGCAGCAAATGATATTCTTAACTATCTATAAAAAGCAAGTTATTTTTGTACTCGTTACCAAGCTGGAGCTTGGGAACCAGAAGAAAATTTTTTTGTAGGGGCGGGCTTTACGCCTGCCCTTTGATGCCACGATGTTAGCAGGGCAACCGCAAGGGATTGCCCCTACAGGACACGGATATCGTTACATCAAAGCAACCGCCTTTGGAGTTATAGGCACAGAGATTTGTCGGGTTACGCTGTCGCTAACCTACGCGACTAACGTTATAAATTACGACGTGCAATAAGGGTAGAAAATCTTCTACCCCTACAACCTATCGTTACTCTTTCTGAGTTCACCGTGATTGTTCATAGTCAAAAGTGTCCCGCCTTGGTAGCTTTCATGGGTCGGCGCTTCGGTTAATTAATCTGCGTTAGCCGCTTGAGGGTTTCCGGTACGCTCCAAATAGTTTTCCCACTTGCGTGCGGTAAGCCGCTGAAACATGGGCACCACGGGGTTGAGTTCGATAGGCGGTTCATCCCAGTAGCTTTCGTAGGCTAACATTTCAGCTTCCAGCGCGACGCCGTCCTCTTCGAGTATGGGCTTAAATACCAGGGGCTTGGCGATATTCATCACCATTTGGGTCAGCCACTTCGGCGTTTTTATGGAAATTAACGGAATAACAAGGGCATCGAAATAAAACACGAAAAATACCCGAGTGGTTCGCTCATCGATGGGCAGTATAAACGACCAATTTTTGATGCTGTCGCCCGTGTTGGTCCATTGATAAGGATATTCGTAGCACAGTTCAATGGAGCGGGTATTGACTCGGTTGCGGTCAACGAAAATTCCGGAAATCCGGCCACCGGCCATGTAGGCATCGTAAGTCAGATAAACCTTATTCTCATCGGCTTCGTGGTGGGTCAGTTTGGCACCCGTGAAGGGTTTGTATTTGCGGTGCAGGAAGGCATGAGAAAAATCGCAGATATTGTCCATCACCATGGAATGGTGGGTGTGCCAGGTTAAATCCGAGACAAAATTGGCCCAAGGATTATCCCCGGTAAGTTCGGGTATCTCCGGGATTTTGCGCTCACCGGCCAGTTCCGGAGCGCCGGGAAACAGCCAGATCAGGCCATAGCGGACTTGCACGGGGTAGGTTCGTAACTGTCTTTTAATGAGCGGTTTGCCAAAGCTGTCATGTGAGTAGTCCTCCAGTCGGCCTTCACTATTGAAAGACCAGCCATGATAGGCGCAACGTAGGTTGCACTGATCCACTGCACCATGGGTGAGCTTGAGTTGGCGGTGCGGGCAACGGTTCTGTAAGGCAGCAAGTTTGCCATCATCGCCACGGTAAAGGGCAATGGAGGTGTTCCAAAATGTCACCTCTTTCACTTGGCCTTTTTTAACCGCACTGTCATATTCCACTACATACCAGCAATCTGGATCCATTCCTGAGGCGCGGGCTTTTTGCCGGGGATTCTTGGCTTCCGCAAAGGCGGGAGGCGGGGATTTCGTCTGCGTGTTATTCATGTTTAAGACCCTTGTTGGTAGCTAAGGTTGGGATGTTTGTTTATTGGGCAGGACGATCAAGCCCCGGCGCACGAAATCTTCATAGGCTTCCCTTACTGCTTGGATCAATGGGGTGGGTTGGTAACCCAATTCTTGTTTCGCTTTGTCGTGGTCAGCCCGGCGGTGCATCTGGAGCAAGCGCACAGCACCCGGTGTAAAGCGCCGGGGCCGGTTGGGGAAGGCCCGGAACCAGGTCTTGTCGGCCATTTCGGCCAGTGCAGCCATCAGCAATGGCGACAGGCGTAGCCGGGGCAGCGGACTGCCGGTGACTTCCCGAAACAGTTCCATTAGATCGTCCACGCTGGCGTAGGCCGTGCTAAAAATGTATTTCTGTCCGGAACGTCCATGGCGCATCGCTAAAATATGGCCTTCGGCAACATCGCTGCTGGATACGAACTCGAAGCCACCGGGAATATAAGCCCGCAGATGGCCGTTAGCGTAATCAATAAGTACGCGCCCCAGGCGTGAGGGTACGTAATCGTGGGGGCCAATGATGGCGCAGGAGGTGGCGACGACCACGTTGAGGCCGTTGGCATGGGCCTTGAGGCATTCATGCTCGGTGAGATGCTTGGTAAAGCCATAGGGCAGATGGCGTTGGAAGGGATTAAACGGCATAGCTTCGTGACTGGAACGGTCAGGTTCATAGCCGGTGGCGCTCAACGAACCCGACACGACTACCTTGTCTATGCGGTGCAGCTTTGCAGCCTGAAGGACATGGATTGTGCCATGAACGTTGGTATCAAACAGGTCACGCTTATGGGCTACGTTGCCATCAATAGTAGAAACCAGGGCGGCGCAATGATAAACACGGGTGCAGCCGCGCACTGCGGCGGACACCGCCTCGGCGTTGCGCAGGTCGGCAAGCACGCGCTCCACGTCGAGGCCGTCCAGAGCACCATTGTCGCGCTCGGAGTGCATCATCACCCGCACTTGCTCGCCTTGGTCAAGTAGCCTTCGAACCAGGTTGGCTCCAAGATGGCCGGTGGCTCCTGTAACGAGGGTGATACCTGTATTCATGGCATTAATCCGGAGCGGTTGGATTTAATGGTATCCCCATTAAAAACGGTTTGGAAAAAGGTCTCATGTATTTTGCAATGCGTTGTTTTGATCATGGCAATTTTAAGCATATTTCCGAAGTCCACTTTAATATTTCTAAAATTTTTGCCAAGCGGCGGTAATTATTTAACCACTATAAGGTGTGCTCAACAACCCTGTTTTTTTGGTTGGATTATTTAAATGTCTTGGCCTCTTTTTAGAGAAATGCAGGGCGTCGCTATTTTTGTATCCCTGCGCAATCCGGCAGCTAATGCCGGTTCCCGGTAATCATTTAGTCCCCCTCTTTGAAAAAGGGGGGTTAGGGGAGATTTTATTAGATAAATCCCCCTCAATCCCCCTTTGTCAAAGGGGGAGGGCAAAGCGAGGGGCTTGAATAACTACTTTCCCGTTGTTCTGTTGTATTAGTTGCATACCGGCAAACGCTAATAAGATTTCTGTTGCTACGGTATTATCGAAACAGTATAGGTTATATTATTCAAATATTTTGCAACTTGATGACTGGATATTCCAAGCGTGTTTTTCGGTAAGGCGATATTTCCAATGGTAAGTATTCACCTCCCCCTTTGAAAAAGGGGGATTGAGGGGGATTTATCTAATAAAATCTCCCCTAACCCCTCTTTGTCAAAGAGGGGGA
>JBAXTQ010000267.1:0-4865 GCA_037130115.1 Methylococcaceae bacterium | reverse complement strand
CAAGGCCGGCTCCGCCATGGTGGCGATTACGCGAGCTTTCTACCCGATAAAAACGGTCAAATAATTTGGCTAATTCGGGTTCGGGTACGCCCGGTTCACTGTCAGAAAAATTGAGCACCAGCTTGTCAGATTCCCGAGCAAGAGTGATGGCTAACTGTCCCTTGCTGTCTGTGTAGTTTACGCTATTGGTAAGCAGGTTTCGGTACAACTGGGATAAGCGATCTGGATCAGCGTAAATGCTGACAGAGTCGGTTAAGTTGTTAGTCCACTGGATAGCCATTTGTTTGTTTTGAAATTCCGGCTTTAACGCGGCCAGATCCTCTTTTAATAACGCTACCGGATCAAGGTGTACCTTGCGATAACTTAGCGCACCTTGATCAGACAAGGATAATTGATAAAGATCGTCTGTTAAACGATTCAGGCGCATGACATCACCCAACAAGGAATCAATAGCATCTTTAGTCAGTGGCCGTATGCCGTCTTGCAAGGCTTCCAACTCTCCCCGCAATACCGCCAAAGGCGTACGCAGTTCGTGGGAAATATCCGCTACCCAGCGTCGCCTGGCTTGTTCTGACTGTTCCAGAGCTGCCGCCATATCGTTAAAGTTTCGGGCTAACTGACCCAACTCATCGTTTGATTCAACAGGCAGACGACTATCATAATGACCCACGGCAAGCGCCTTTGCGGCTGTGGTAATACGCTTAAGCGGTCGCCCCAACGTGTAAGCCAGTAACCAGGCAAGACCGGCCGACAACACAATCATTAACAAGGCAATCCAGATAAAGGCTTCAGACTGCCGCTCCATAAAGCGGATTTCACTGACTTGATTAACGGCTTTTCCTGGCAAAAGTCCAAGAAAACCGACTATTTTTTCTTGATAACGGATGGGCTGTAAAGATAATTGCTGAAACGCCTCTTTACGACCAAAAATAATCGACTTGTCCGCATTCAGCAGCATCGCTCGCAGCTCAATCGGGATAAATCGCCTGTTAACAGGGGGTTCTATTACTATCGGAGGCCAAATGTCATTGGCTTCGTCAGGGGATTGTTTAAGCCATAAAGGGGGGCGGTGATGGCCGTGTGGATTAGACTGCCACAATAAATCAATCCATTTTTGCTTGTCACCGGTCAAAACGCCCCACCCCTGATTACCGGCATAAGATTCAGTCAGCCCTTCAATGAGGTTGGTTACCTGTTCCTGCTGACGCGTTTCTACAAATTCAGTAAAGCCTCGATCCAAAGACCAACGCATAAAAACATACATCCCTAAAACAATTAAAAGGGTCGTTACCAAAAAAGTTAAAAATAATTTGACTCGAATTGTTTTAAGCATTGATGTACGCCTCATAACAAATGTCATATTGTTATCATCAACTGTGCAAGAATTATGAAACGCGAATATCTAGCTATAAAGCGACTACATAAATCATTAAATACCTTGATCTAGCCTGGCGGCCAAATCATTTGCCGACCGCCCAATAAGTGCAAATGCAGATGGTAAACATCCTGCCCGCCCTTTTTGTTGCAGTTAAATACAGTTCTATAGCCTTCTTCAGACAAACCTTCCCGCTTGGCCAGCAGAGCTGCGGTTTGTAGTAAATGGCCGGCAAGCAACGCATCATCCAAATCATTCAAGGTGGCAATATGAATTTTGGGGATAATCAGTATATGGGTAGGAGCTTGAGGATTAATATCCCTAAATGCCAAAACCGTATCATCTTCAAAAACCACATCCGGTTTAATTTCGCCGGCAACCATCTTGCAAAACAAACAATCAGTCATATTTTCACCTTTAAAAATTAACTATCCACCACAAAGCCGAAACCGGAAAATCAGGTGAAGGTTTAAGGGAAAAAGAAAAGGCGAAAGGGAAAAAGCGAAAGGCGAAAAAAACAATCGTCACACACTCACCTTTAGCCTTGTACCTTGAACCTTGAACCTTTAGTGAACCCTAATCACAACTCTTTTCGTCCTTTAAACGCATGTGACAGGGTACCGCTATCAATAAACTCAAGCTCACCTCCCATCGGTACGCCGTGGGCTATTCTGCTGGCTTGTACCTGATGTTTTTTGGCTATCTCGCCAATAAAATAAGCGGTTGCTTCGCCTTCTACGGTTGAATTAGTCGCTAAAATCAACTCTTTGATCGTGCCCGTTGCCAACCGCTGTTCCAGTAAATCCAGGCCGAGTTCATCCGGGCCGATGCCGTCCAGGGGCGATAAACGCCCATGCAACACAAAATAACGCCCTTTGAACAAGGTTGCCTGATCAATAATCCAGACATCGGCCGGGCTTTCAACGATACAAATGAGCGAGTCGTCTCTTGAATTGTCAGCACAAATTTCACAAAGCGCATGCTCAGTCAGTGTTCGGCACTGCCGGCATTGCCCCATAGTAGCAATGGCGTGTAGCAGCGTTTCGGCCAGTATTTTTGCGCCATTGCGATCGCGTTGAAGCAAATAAAACGCCATGCGTTGCGCCGATTTAGGGCCAACGCCTGGCAAGCAGCATAAGTTTTGTATTAACTGCCCCAACAAGCCTTTTTTTTGCATACTAAAAAGGTAGTTTAAATCCGGGAGGTAAAGGAATTCCGGCAGTGACGTCTGACATTTTTTCTTTTTTCATTTTTCCGACTTTATTAACGGCATCATTAATAGCCGCCGCCACCAAGTCTTCCAGCATGTCTTTATCTTCGCCCAGTAGCGAGTCATCAATCGTTACTTTTCTGGCTTCGCGTTTGCCAGTCATTACGATAGTCACCAAACCGCCACCTGATTCACCCAATACTTGCATCAGAGACAGCTCTTCTTGGGCTTGTTTAAAGTCTTCCTGCATTTTTTGGGCTTGCTGCATAATATTACCTAATGCATTTTTCATTTTACTTCCTCTCTAGGTTATACGGGCTCTATGGTACCGGGTAAAACCCGCGCATCAAAGTGGTCTTTTAAAGCTTGAATGTTATGATCCGAATTAATGGCATCAACAGAAGCTTGTTGTTTGTCTTCGCGTTCTTTGGTCAATTGAACGGCTGGCGTATCCATAGTGGTTTTTTTAGCTTTGACAACCAGATTAACCGGTGTGCCACGATAAGCTTGCAAGGCTTTTTGCAAGACGTCTTCTGAGCGGGCACTCCTGATATAATCAGGATCGATTATCAAAGTGCAGACTTTATCATCAATACTTTCCAACACGCAATTATTGGCAAATTCGCGGGTCATGCCATTCAACTTCATGGCGACAATCATTGACAACCAATCACTCTCGCCGGCAACAGCAAGCGGGGCTTCCCTGCGAGGCGCTGTCTCCACAACAGATAAAACTGTTTTTATGGGCGGCTTAGGCGTTGCCTGTTGAATGTTAACGGGTTTAACCGATTTAACGGGGCTTTGTTCCAAGGTGACGGGTTTAAATATCAGCATGCGTAACAGGACCATTTCAAAGCCGCTACGTGGATCGGGCGCTAAACTAAGGTCTCGTTGACCCACCAGGCCAATCTGATAAAAAAGCTGAACATCTTCCGGGCTCAGTTGGGATGCCAAAGCTGCAATCATGTCAGTATCAAAATCATGATCAACTGCCGTCGGTATTTGTTGAATTAAGGCGACACGATGCAGGATTTGTAACATCTGCTGTAATACATCGCTAAAGTCAGGGCTTAAATTGGCAATTTCATTGATTTTATCCAAAATGGCCGCAGCATCACCCTCAGCCAAGGCGATTAACAGATCATCAACCGGTTGCAATGCCACCGTACCCAGCATGGCTCTGACGTCTTCTGTGGGCACTTTACCATTGCCATAGACGATAGCTTGATCCAACAAACTTAAACCATCGCGCATACTGCCGTCAGCAGCACGGGATAATAATTTTAATGCAGCGGCTTCAAATTCAATGTTTTCCTGTTGGAGTATAAATTCCATTTGGGAAAAAATCTGGGCAGGCAATAAGCGCTTTAAATTAAATTGCAGGCAACGGGACAGGACGGTAACGGGAATTTTATGGGGATCGGTGGTCGCCAACAGGAATTTTACATGCGGCGGGGGTTCTTCCAGGGTTTTTAACAACGCATTAAAACTATGCCCGGACAGCATGTGAACTTCATCGATGATATAAACTTTATAGCGGCCATGACTGGGCGCGTATTGGGCGTTATCGAGTAAATCGCGGGTATCTTCTACTTTGGTACGGGAGGCGGCATCAACTTCAATTAAATCTAAAAACCGGCCTTCATCAAGCTCCCTGCATACGCTACAGACGCCACAAGGATTAAAGTCCTGAAGGTTTTCGCAATTAATGGCTTTGGCAAGGATTCTGGCTATGGTGGTTTTGCCTACGCCGCGAGTTCCGGTGAATAAATAGGCGTGATGAAGTCGATTATGTTGTAAAGCGTTAATTAACGATTTGACGACATGCTCTTGTCCGACAACTTCTGTGAAATTATGAGGGCGCCATTTTCTGGCGAGTACCTGGTAATTCATTGCAGGCTCGCAAAGTAGTGACTATATTGGGCGGTAATCGTACCAGCCACATCCCGGCACACGAATCTGCTGCTACCGTTGCTTCCTTCCGGACCTGGCGGGGTTTACAGCGTATCGTTGCGAGAGGACCGACACGATCACCATTATGCTTTAGCCGTACTGGCTAAAGAGCGCTATTATCATGGAAAATAACTGATAACACAAGCCATGAAGTGATATTTTTTTAAAAAAACTTTATTACAGCGATTTCCACAAAGAATAATCCCAAAAAACGGCTACCAACTTTAGACGGGACAAGCAAAAAGGCTTAACCGTCAATACGGTTAACTTAATGCAGCCATTCAGAGCATTCCTTAAAAATAATTGGCATCCCCTACGTGCTTTATT
>JBAXTQ010000266.1:0-4876 GCA_037130115.1 Methylococcaceae bacterium | reverse complement strand
CTTGGCTATTTAATGTGCGTTTGCCTTTCAATTTTAATTCGCCTTATCAAGCCGGTAATATTTCAGACTTTTGGCGGCGCTGGCATATATCCTTATCCAATTTTCTGCGCGACTACCTCTATATCCCTCTTGGCGGTAACCGTAAAGGCACTTTGCATCGGAATCTTAATTTGTTCGTGACCATGTTTTTAGGCGGGCTTTGGCATGGCGCAAGCTGGAGTTTTATATTCTGGGGCTGCCTGCATGGCTCCTTTCTCATAGTCAACCATGGCTTCCAAATCTTGGTCAGCAAGCATTTTAAAGGCGTAAACACTCATTATCTGTTTATATTTTTGGGGTGGCTGTTAACCTTTTTACTGGTCGTTGTCGCATGGGTTTTTTTTCGGTCGACGAGTTTTTCAGGTGCACTACGTATTTTAGAGTCAATGGTCAAGCCTTGGTTGGCCTATTCTTTTGATTCTATCCATCCACTTTTATGGAATCAGGGTCTGCATCCTGAAATCGGCCTGCTCTTTTGCACTGTGCTAGGCGGCATCGCGTTTTTTCTGCCCAACAGTAACCAAATCGGCGATATGATCCTGCAACGTTGCCAACAACAAAATGCCCTACGCCCTGTCATTATTGGCATGGCTTGTACGTTTGGCGTGTTGTTAATTATCATCAATAGCTTACGCACCTCATCCAGTGCATTCATTTACTTCAACTTCTGATTATGCAATTTTTGTATCGTCTATTGCTAGGGATTATTGGCGCATTTATTACCGCCGAGATTTTACTGCACTTGTTGCCGGTTTCAACGTCTACTGAGACCGGCTATTATATAACCCCTGCTATTCTTACTTATCCGGCCGATCACCCGTTCGTCCTGGCAACAGGCTGGAATCTAAGCAATGCACATCACTATCAGTCAAACAATTATGGTTTTTTAACCCATCGCAATTTCCTGCCAAACGCCAATGCCATTGCTTTAATTGGGGATAGTTTCGTAGAGGCCAATATGCTGATGGAAGAGGAGCGCCTCAATGCGCAGTTAGAAAAAAAACTGGAAAACCGCCCTGTCTATGCATTCGGAGGCCCTGGTTCAAGCCTGTTGGATTATTCAGAACGGGCACGTTTCGCACAGCAACACTTAGGCATACAAGATTTTGTATTTATTATTGAACTCGGCGATGTCCGCCAGACACTTTGCGGATCGGGCAATATTCATGGCCCCTGCCTTGACCCTGCCAATTTTTCAGTCCGTTATGAAACTCTGCCCCAAAATGTAAGCCTGGCAAAAAAAATCCTCCGCCAATCGTCTCTGGCACAGTATTTATTCTCTCAATTGAGGTTAAAACCGGAAGGTCTTTTTAAGAAACTATTCGAAAATACTGCGTCTAAAAAAGCTGACGCTCCCCTTCCCCCTTCACATCAACTTAAAGCCTCGGAAGATGTGCCGCCTATTACAGTGGATCAAATAGTTTCGGCTTTTTTATCAAGCTTGCCAAAAACTGGAGAAGGTCACCTGATGATAGTCTTTGATAGTTATCGTGATTACTCACATGACACCGATGCAGATCTAACACCCGTTCGGGATCGTTTTATCCAGCTTACCCGGCAAGCAGGAATAGAGCTAATAGACACTAAACCAGTTTTTAATTCTTTCTGGCATAAGACGGGGCTTAGTTTGAGCGTCAGCCCGACAGACGGGCATTGGAATCGCCTGGCGCACGGTTTGGTAGCCAATGCGATCGCCAATAAATTAAGCTCTATCGAAATAAATCAGTGATAATAGACAAAATTAAAACGTAGATTGATTATGTCCGGATTTATCGATTTATTTCGACCTGAAATCTACTGTCTTGGCTTAACTGTTAAATACAACAACATTGCAATCCACCATAACTAACGCTAAAGTTTGGGTTGTTATTTTGCTGTCTGACTAATTTTATTAATCTACTTTAAAGGGTTGCACATGAAAATTAATGGTTACTGGTTGGGGATGCTGTCCGCGTTGTGGTGCATGTCGGTATCGGCGGCTGATTTGGATCGGACAGAAGTAGAAAAGCGACTCGCCAACGCGGATAAGGCGCATCCTGCTGACTTACGCCGAAAGGATTTGACCGGCCTGAATTTATCCGGCCTGGATTTTAAAATCGCGGATTTGTGGGGCTCGGATTTACGCCGTTCCAATTTAAGCAACAGTGATTTATCCGGGCTAAGTCTCGATTTATCGGTGCTGTCGAAGGTTGATTTTTCTAATGCCAACCTGTCCAATACCAGTATTTTTGGTGTGCATGTCGGTGGTGCCAATTTGAGCAACGCCAATCTAAGCGGCAGTCGATTTATTGGCGTCATGGATCGCGCCAACCTGTCCCATGCCAATCTCTCCCATGCCAACTGGGGCGCTGACATGAAAAACCAGTCCATGGGATTGATGCGGGCGAGTTTAAATAATGTCAATTTATCGGGTGCGAACCTTGCTTATGCCAATTTCGACCGTGCCTTGATGCGCTATGCCAACTTTTCCGGAGCCAACCTGCAAAATGTAGTGTTGTTTGGCGTTGATCTTTCCGGCGCTGATTTTTCGGGAGCCAATTTATCGGGTGCTGATTTATCAGGAACGTCGCTTGAAGAGACTAATTTTGCTGGAGCCGATTTAACGGGTACGCGTTTTGCGGGTATTAAGGACAAATCGAAATTGAAGGGCTTGAGTTCCAGTAAAAATCTGGACAAAGCTATTATTGATTAACCTGAAAACGGGCAGCGTAGGCCTGAATAAGACCACCCCATAGAAATCAACTTAAGACATTTACCACGAAGACACGAAGAACACGAAGATTTTTATTTGGTTTTTCTTCGTGTCTTCGTGGCCTGTAATATCTTTAAGTTGATGCGTATGAGGCCGGAATAAGACCACCCCATAAACATCAACTTAAGACATTTCACCACGAAGAACACGAAGATTTTTATTTGGTTTTTCTTCGTGTTCTTCGTGTCTTCGTGGTGAAAAAAAAATACAGACTTAGCTAAAAAACTTGGCGGCATTAATCAGGGTTTTGTAAATCCCCCATGACAAAGGCAAAATAACCATTGCCCACGCTAACCAGACCCTTGCCGGATGTGTGGGTTTACCGACAGCCCTGCCCTGCCCGTTCTCATCGACAGAATGCACTTCATCCTCAGCAATTACTTCACGGGCATGACGCTTTTCTGTCGCCAATTCTTCGGCGGTCATAAACCACTTATCGGCTATAGGGCGAATCAACACATTGCACAGCAAGCCAATCATCAACAGTCCCGCCAGAATCATCATGGTTTGGTTGTAAACCTGCTCGCGCGGCAAGCCCAAACTTAATTGATAATCACGCATATAATTAACGATCACCGGCCCCAAAATTCCGGCCGTCGCCCAGGCAGTCAGCAAGCGACCATGAATAGCGCCTACCATTTGGGTGCCGAACAAATCTGCGAGATAAGCGGGAGCGGTTGAAAAGCCACCGCCATACATGCTTAAAATCACACAAAAGGCCGCGACAAAAAGCAGCTTGTTACCGGCATCAGCACTACCGGGAATGCTAATGTACAGCAAACTACCCAGCACGAAAAAAATGATAAAAGTCGTTTTACGACCGAACAAGTCCGATAAACTCGCCCAAAAAAACCGGCCACCGATATTAAACAAACTTAACAACGCAGTAAAACCCGCAGCAATCGCGGCAATGGCAGCCAGTTGAGGTTTATCCAGTTCACCGTAATTTTTGGCAACGCCAATCAATTGTCCGCCAAAAACCTCTTGCAACATGGGCGATGACATACCGATAATGCCGATACCGGCACTCACGTTCATGCACAATGCACCCCACAGCAACCAAAACTGCTTAATCTTGAAAACGTTTTTCACATGCACATGATGCGGCGTAATCATGCCATTACTGTTTTTGGCTACGGGCGGTGTCCAGCCCAGAGGTTTCCAGCCTGTTGCGGGAATGCGATAACTCAAAGCACCCGACATCATAAAGATAAAGTAAATACCCGCCATTGCGATAAAAGTCTGCATAACCCCGACATCGGTGGGCGTTGCAAAATACTTCATCAATGCCGTCGCCAAGGGTGAGCCAATCATGGCGCCACCGCCAAAACCCATAATAGCCATGCCAGTCGCCATACCTCGGCGATCCGGAAACCATTTAATCAGCGTAGATACCGGAGAAATATAACCCAGCCCCAAACCGATACCACCAATCACGCCGGAACCCAGCAGCATTATCCAGAACTGATGCACATAAATACCCAGCGCCGAGAGCAACATACCGCCACACCAACACAAGGCGCTGATAACCGCCGCTTTACGTGGCCCGACATGTTCCAGCCAACCGCCCCACAGCGCAGCGGATGAACCCAGAAATACAAAAAACAAGGTATACATCCAGCCGAGCGTTGAAATTTTCCAATCACAACCGGTAACAAACAGTTCCTGAAAAAAACCAACCTCATGATCACAAAAAACACTTTCCTTGATGCCCACCGCTTTGGAGAGCGGCAACCAAAAAACCGAGAAACCATAAGCCATACCAATACACAAATGAATTGACAAGGCGGCTGGCGGCACCAGCCAGCGATTAAAACCCGGCTTGGCAATGGTACATTCCTTATCTAAAAAGCTCGGTGAGATTTGGGTCATGATAACGGCTTGTTTTTGAGTGGTTAAAAAAACCAATTATACGTGGGCGGGTAACTATTACGGTTTTTTAGTTGCACAAATAATTTGCTGATGAGCAAACTGCTTCAGTCGGCATCAAATAATCGCCACCCATACGCATCAACTTAAAGATATTACAGACCACGAAGACACGAAGATTTTTCTTTGGTTTTTCTTCGTGAACTTCGTGTCTTC
>JBAXTQ010000265.1:0-4876 GCA_037130115.1 Methylococcaceae bacterium | reverse complement strand
GAACAAAAGCAGACCTTATTTGTAATGTCGAAAATTAAGTATTTTCATCAGCCCAGCATGGTACTTGCTCGCATGAGCTATCAAGTTGAGCTTGGGTGTAATCAGTCGTGTTCTTGCCAGAGGGACGTAAATAAGTGGCATAACTTGCTCCATGCACAGCATCGGCCCCGCCAGTCCAAATATTGCTGTTGTTATAACGATTGATGATTGTGGCATTGCCAAAAACGCCAACACCCGCTTTGCTGACAAAGGATTGCTTTGGTCCAACACCTGATCGAAAAACATCAAAAGTACCCACGCATTGGGTGATGGTGCGTACTGCCGTGCAATCGTCACTCCAGCCTTTAGCTATTACCAGGGCGCGAGTCATGTTGGTTCCCAGCGTGCCCATACAATCCTTTGTTGGACAGTCACAAGCATTGCCTCTGGTGTTATTAAAATAAACCTGCGCGAGTGTGGTTTGTGTGCTTGAAGCTAATGTTAAAGGGAGTGTAGTGGTGGTTGGCATAGAACAGCTTGCGGCAGTTGGTTCAGATGCGGCAGTAACTGTGCTAACCCCGTTAATTAAATTGACCAAGATAGCGGGGTTCCCGCCGAAAGGGCCTGGACCAATGTAATCAACCAATCCATCCCCCCCGGAAACTCCAGTTGCATTGTTGTGTTGATCCAAGCCACCGGCGCTAAAATAAGCTACGGCCTGATCCATAGCCGCGCTAGCTGCCGCTGTTGCCTGATTGGTTCGGTAATTATCAGCAGCAACTTGTGTTTCTACCAACACTGTTTTTGAAGTTAATAGGCTAATCAAAGTAATACTGATCAATAGTACCAACGCTGTCAGTAGTGCAACCTGCCCGTGTTGTTTTTGGGTGAGTAATTTTGGTTTCATGCCGACCACCTGTTGCTTAAGGCTCTGTAAGAAGGCGATTGTTTCTGACCTCTACCGTGCCGCTTAGGTTTTTTATGACGGTGTTGTTACTTACTAAGTGACCGGAAAGCTGGATATTCACTAAACGTTTCTGGGCTATGTTGCAGGGGCTAACCGCTAAACAATTAGCTGAATCAGTTACACAAGCGGCAGCATTGGTTACCGTATTGGTGGTGACATTTAAGCAGCGTGATGCTGCCGGTAAATCCGGAAAAGGTGCGGAGGCCTCAATTGGCGAAAAGCTGAAGGTTAACGCGGTAATGGTCAGTTGTGTGCTATCAACAAACTCTTCCCATGTTCCATTGTCGCAATTAGCTGTAGTGGTTCCTGTCTTGCGCATTTTTATGCTGTTGGCTTCAAACTTAAAGCCATAGCTATCGACTGTACCATCACCGTGCGCATCATAACTGTAGAGAATGCAGGCAGCAGAGGGAATCTGTATATTGGTGATTGCCGCAGTAAAAGGATTAAACCGACTATCCGCAGCTACGGTCGCCCCAGCCCAATACCCCGCCCGCTTAATATCATTGATCATTAAGGACATTACGGCATCCAAATCATGATTTAAGCGTGCTGACTTTATTATCCCGGAACTGCTACTTACCGTAGCGATATAAATGCTGACAGTTGCACCAACCACAATTAAACCTAACAACAGTGCAATCATTATTTCAATCAGCGTATAAGCGGCTTGTTTTTTCATTGTATTGTCTGTTTTAGTTTAAACATATAGGGTAATTCAATATCCCTGATGAACCTGAAGGAGTGCATATCCTTACTCGACCGACATCACTAAAAACAACACGAACAGCGTGGTTGTTAGTGCTAAAAGTCACACTGTCTGCACCGATTGTTCCTCGCCTAAAACTAAAAGTACTATTATTGTTGCTGGAGGATTCCATATTGGTGGTGCTAAAATTCGTGCCTGAAACGATTTTTATATTGCAATAATCAGCATCTTCTATATTGGTTTCAGTACAATCACAACTTGTTCTGCTTGATGTTTTCTTTCTGGCTAATCCATAACACCAAGCACCTGCAACGCCCGTTTTTCGAGAAACAATTACATCTTCGCTACGTTTAATTGCCTCGGTGCGTGCTAATTGCAAGTCTGACTTTAAAGATTCAACTGCTTGTTTTAGGCGATTACGCTCAATCATGTCTTGATAAGAAGGCACAGCTATTGCCGCGAGAATGCCAATGATGGCAACGACAATCATTGCCTCAACCAAGGAAAAGCCGAGAGCTTTTTGTTTGTACATGATTACCCACCTTTCTATGTAGGCCAAGTATAGATAATTTTTTTTGATCTAACGGTTAAAGAATGGTGACTACAATAAACGGATAAAATTTATATCGGGTTATTTTATGCCTAAGTCACCGTTTGTCAATTTACATTCGCAGGTAAAGATATATTATATTCACTTGAGTGTAATCATTTTAAAAAGGCGGGGCTATGAAACTATTTAAACAACCTTCCGGTTTTACTTTAATTGAATTGATGATTGTAGTGGCTATTATCGGTATTTTGGCTGCAATTGCTTATCCGTCTTATACGGAGTATGTGATTCGTTCAAAGCGTTCGGATGCCAAGGCTGCGTTCTTGCAGGTGCAATTGGCACAGGAAAAATATAGGGCGAATAATATTAGCTATGGCACACTGATAGAGATAGGCATAAGCACTACCGCCACTTACACATCACCTGATGGTTACTATACAATTGCTATATCCGGCACCCCAACAGCTACAACGTACACTGTTACTGCTGCCCCACTTGCTCCATTTGCGGACGCAACCTGTGGTACTTTTGCTATTCAAAAATCGGTTACTCCTTCGAACGATGGGCCTTACTATACGGGATACGCTAACGCTGCATGTTGGGGAAAATAATTACATTTAGCCTGGTCGAGGGCAGCGATAACCCATTGCTGGACTGAATTTGCAATCCAGTCTCAAACGTTTTTGCTCTGCCACTACCACATTGCACGACGGGAAGCTGGAGCTTCCAAGTCTGCATTCCCAAGCTGGAGCTCTCATCGTTATACACAAGTGTTCAAGCAAGCCGTCATACCCGCCGGGAAGCGGGTATCCAGTGCCAGGGATGGTAATTTTTGTACGTCCCTGTAGCCTGGATTCCGGCAGTCCATGCCGGAATGACGTGCTTTGAGATACTTGTGTATAACGACGAGAGCTGGAGCTTGGGAATGAGAGAAAAAATGGAGTGCAATAGCTTCAGCTATTGTCTGTAAAAACAGCTAAAGCTGTTTTACTCCAGCCGCAGTATTATATTATTACGATGCTTAACTGTGGGCAGTGAAGCTGAAGCTTGAGAATGAGCAGAAGTGTGGCTCCCTTTATTTTTCTGTTTTCTTTCTTCGAACGTATTTATTCTTCCGATAGCTTATAAACAGCAAACAACATCAAAGCAGCCGTCAACACCGCAATACCAATAATTGCAATCAACCCCATTACCATAACTATAACTCCTTGATCTCTTTTGTTCTCTGAGAAATCTTGATGATCAATAAAAAAATAACTGCCAATAAAAATACTGTAAAAAATGTGCCAAGCCAAAATATAGAATCTACATTATTATCATCAAATCGTTTAATTATTCCACCCACTACAATTATCAACATACCGAATGTCAAACTCATTGCCACCCTTAATGTATTTAAAATTTCTTTAACTTCATCTAATTTACTCATTATTTTACAATACATTTTATTTTAATGGCTGTCAATTTAACATATAAATATATGATGCAAGTAGCAACTGCGTCGGGCGAAGTCCCCGGCAGGACCATAGGTATCTACACAACTTTTACTTATAATAAAACAATGACTTACGGAACGGCTTAGCCTCCCTATCCTGTTGGAGAGGGTTGGGGTGAGGAGAATAAAATCAAGTAGTTATATTCCCCCTCATCCCAACCTTCTCCCTCAAGGGAGAAGGAGCTGGTACTTGTGTAGATACCTATGCTTCAAGGGATGTTATACGTTAGCAGTGCGCATGAAATAACTTCGGCATCTTGCTCCCTCTCCCACCGGGAGAGGGCTGGGGTGAGGGGATATAAACGGTCAAGTTATTTCGTGCATGTTCCTTAATGATTCCTACAACGCTGTGTACGAAGCGTGTGGAGACTATAAAGTGGAAGATTATTTTATTGCGAGCTGCCTAAAGGCCGGAGTACAAACCTAGGTTTGCACTCCAAATTGGGGGCTTATTTATTGCGAGTTGCCTTATTGGTAACTTATTAAGAGGCTACCATTAGATCGTGTATTCAGCAAGTCGATGAAACTCAGAGGAGTCGAGAATAAACGTAACACGTAAACCCTTAAGTTACATCAAGGCTAATTGCTGACTGATTGGGTGCCTTTGCCCCTTCCGTGGGGGGATAACTCGTAAATTGCATAAGAAATTAGCAAAGTACTTTATACCCACTTTTCGCTATTAACTATAACTAATTGTTATTAAAGGAGAATATTTTGCTTTTAGCAAGATTGTTCAAAGTCAAACTCCTTAAAATTCAAGGCTACCAATTTAAAGCGGGACAGATAAATAAAACTGGCCTATTAATTCCGGGAGCGCTGAGCCCCAGCTCGGCGTAGTCAGTAATCGGTTTGACGGCTACCCACTTAAGGCGGGACAGTTTAAAGGTAACTCGCAATAAATAACCCCACCCTATCGTTCCCACGCTCCGGCGTGGGAATGCCGACAGTGACGCTCCCGCGTCACGCAACGCTGGAGCGTTGCCGGATGAGTTCCCACGCTGGAGCGTGGGAACTAGGCGTATCTTGGGAGGATATTTTATGCGTGCTGCCAAAGTTAAGCCTTACAGGCATAAGTATTCACCTCCCCCTTTGAAAAAGGGGGAGAGCAAAGCGAGGGGGCAGAGGGGGATTTATCTAATAAAATCTCCCCTAACCCCTCTTTGTTAAAGAGGGGAA
>JBAXTQ010000264.1:0-4885 GCA_037130115.1 Methylococcaceae bacterium | reverse complement strand
GGTTTACACAAATTGGGTTGAAGTATGTTTTGTTGATGCACAGTAATCTAAACAACTTTTATGCAGGATATAAAATGAATTGCAAAGGAGCCAAGATTTCTTTCCTCCTTGAGATTATTTTGGACATATTATTTACATCAAAAAGTTACTTTCAACTTGCCAAAAACCTCGGACAACTTCGGTGTACTTTATTAAAACAATCAACTCTATAAAATCTCATGACTAAATTATTAAGCTGTTTTAAAGCCTACGATATACGTGGCCGCATTCCCGATGAGCTAAATGTTGATATTGCCTATCGTATAGGTCGGGCTTACGCCGAAAATATTAAGCCAAACCGGGTGATTGTCGGGCGTGATATTCGTCTTTCCAGCAACGAAATGGCGGATGCAGTCATACAGGGGTTGCAAGATGCGGGTGTTAATGTTTATGACATTGGCTTGTGCGGCACGGAAGAAGTTTATTATGCCACTTTTGCTTACACGGATGCGGGCAAGGCGATGGACGGCGGCATTATGGTGACGGCAAGTCATAATCCAAAAGATTATAATGGCATGAAACTGGTACGCGAACAAAGCAAACCGGTGAGTGGCGATACCGGACTAAACGATATCAAACTGTTGGCCGAAGCCAATAACTTTGCGGCACCGGTAGCAAATCGCGGCACGGTTACCGCTGTTTCAATCGGTGCGGATTATACTAAGCACTTGTTGGGTTATATTGATCCACTGGCATTAAAACCTTTAAAAGTAGTGGTTAATGCCGGTAACGGTGCAGCCGGACATGCCATTGATTGGCTGGAAGCGGTTTTACAAAAAGCCATGGCGCAACCATTGGAATTTATTAAGCTACATCATGAGCCGAACGGTCATTTCCCCAACGGGATTCCTAATCCTTTATTGATAGAAAATCGTGACAGCACCATTGCCGCTATAAAAGAGCAGGGCGCTGATTTGGGTATTGCCTGGGATGGCGATTTTGATCGCTGTTTTGTGTTTGATGAAACCGGCCGTTTTATCGAAGGTTATTACATTGTGGGTTTATTGGCCGAAGCCTTCCTTAAACAAAATCCGGGTGAAAAGATAGTACACGATCCGCGCTTAACCTGGAACACTATCGATATCGTTAATAGTATGTCGGGCATAGCGGTGCAAAGCAAAACCGGTCATGCTTTTATCAAAGAAAGAATGCGCCTGGAAGATGCGATTTATGGCGGTGAAATGAGTGCCCATCATTATTTCAGGGATTTTTCTTATTGTGATAGCGGCATGATTCCTTGGTTGCTGGTGATTGAGTTGATGAGTAAAAGCGGTAAAAAACTGTCAGAGTTGGTCGATGAAAGAATGCGGCTTTTTCCTGCCAGCGGTGAAATTAACCGTACCATAGCCCAACCGGAAGCAGCTATTGAAGTGGTTAGAAAACATTATGAGAAAGACGCCCAGGTTGTTGACTATACCGATGGTTTGAGTATGGAATTTGGCAGCTGGCGGTTTAATCTGCGGTGTTCCAATACTGAACCGTTGGTGCGCTTAAACGTTGAATCGCGCGGTGATGAAGCGTTAATGCTGGCAAAAACCGAAGAGTTATTGGCGTTGTTGGCTTAAGTGTCTTTGTAGGTTTCGATCATGGAACACGGATAACATTGATTTATACGGGTTTCAATGGATTTTAGGCGTAGGCCGGAATAAGGCTTTTCGAACGCAAGTGAGAATAAGCGTTTCCGGCATCCGAACGAGAGTGCCGGAAACGCCACCACGCGCTACGCTTGGGTGGTCTTATTCCGGCTTACGCCTGATTTATGATTTTATTTTTATCAGTCAAATCCGTGTCATCGGTATTTTATTGTTTAACGGCTGTGCAGTTGCACAGGTCTATCCGGTTATTTAGGCAAACTCTATATTATTTAACATAATATACATTATGCGAAGTTATTATACAGTCTAAAATAGAGGGTTCTATTCTGGGATATCCTTCTAATTCCTCATCTCGACTCATAATTATTATGAAGTGCTATCTAATTTGAATTACAATGCGTTGAAATGTGGATTAAAAACCAAGCGGCTTTGGTCAACATGTTATAAGTCGCCTGCCTATAACTTTTATGAAGAGAGAATTATGAAAAAAATAATATCTATTAGTACAGGTTTACTGTTTCTAAGTATGTCTGTTTTTGCTGACAATCATACCGCAGCAGCCCTTGAACATGCTAATGCGGCGGTAGTTAATGGTGCTGACGGTCAAACACAGCTTCTGCTTGAGCAAACAAAAGCGGCATTAAAACATACGTTGGCAGCTTCGAAAGATGCTAAAAGTGTGCCCAAAACCCATTTGGATGCTGCGGCTAAAGAGCTGCATGAAGCCAATGAACTCGGTAATTTGGGTCATATAGGTTCGGCAACTACCCATGCAGAAGCGGCTGTAAAGCATATTGAAATGGGCAATCGATATATAGGCTATGTCAAAAAATAGCCAAAAACTCTACGTTTGAGCTCTCAAACCCACGGTTAATGATGTTGATAATTTCGGCAAATATTACATAATTACACGATTATTATGTAATTACGATAATTACATAATAATCCAGGCTTTAATGTTGGCTATACCTTTGGCATTGAGTGCTTTGTTGCTACGCTTCCACTGTCAGTCAGCAAATTAATTGATAATAATTATTTAACACTAATATCTGGAAATCAGGCTTTACCTGACCTCCAGATTAATATGCATAGTCAAAAGCTGAACCTTACCTTATATCGGATAAAAAAGTAAACCGAGGCCATAACAAATTAACAACCGTTGCCGCTTGATACTGACTAATTCATCTTTTATTCGGTAAATAATGCCTTATTTTTAGCGGCTATCTGCTGGGCTTACAATAAGTCAATCGGATATTTTCCCGCATAAATAGCCAACAAAGGCTAAAAAAAGAATTTATTCCGGTATTAGTTGCACCAAATTGGTTTTAACTAAAACCATTGCACTGAAAGAGTGCTAAACAAGGAGGACTTGAAAAGTGCCAGCATCCGTTCTTTAAAGGCTCCCCGTCTGTCAAGTTGAGATTTAAAGTGCTTTTAACAGGCGCTTCATTTACACTGCTATCTATTGAAATCAGTCAACAATCTCTTTTGTAAGCACTACCACTGCTGATTAATCCTTTGTACCCCCCTCCCCTCATCTTAACCAAGCGGATATTTCCAATGAAACAGCTTACGCCGGAAGGCCAGCAAATAATCAACAACATTGCACAACGTTATAATTTTAGTCCTGATGCCGTTTTCAGCATGTTGCTGTCGGTCATCAACGGCAACGGTTCCATGGCCCAGTTTAATCATCGTGAGTTTGGCGGTTCCGGCCAATGGATGAGAGGCGGCATGATTATGTTGGGCGATATGTTCAATAATGGTTTAAAAAATTCAGTCAGTGGACTGTGTCAAGAGCTTGCGAATCTAATTGCCAATCAACCGGATCTTATTCAAACCGGCAGCTTTCAGTCACAAAGCCAAGGCAATCAGCAACAAAACAACTTTGGCGGCGGACAGCAGCAAAACAGCTTCGGCCCCACCGGCCCGGTTAGCTTGTTTGTACCGCCACCGGTCGGTAGTTCAGGAAACTGGTGGCCAGTCGGCCTGCAATTCCCTACCAGCACCGGCTCTCAAAATAACGTGCGTTATGCTTATTTTGCCAATATTCACAGACTGGCTATTGATGTTAATGGACAAGTAACACTATACGATACCCTGGATCATCAGATTGGCGGTTTTTCCCAGCAACAATCGATAGGCGGATCAATTACCTTTACCAGCCAATACGGACTGGTTGATGTTGGATCGTTACCCATTATTTCTATCGACAACGTGCCCTATCAAGCACCAGTTCAATTCCAACCAGAACCTGCCTACGTTCAACCCGGCCCTGTTAATACCCAGGAACTCATTCAAGACGCGGATATTTTTGGCGCACTTGAAAAATTGGCCAATCTGAAAGATAAAGGCATTTTGACGGATTCCGAGTACAGTGCCAAAAAAGCGGAACTATTGGCCCGCTTGTAAAGTTAATTCCGTTTAAGACATTTCACCACGAAGACACGAAGAACAAGAAGAAAACCCAAAGAAAAATCGGTCTCCTTCATTCCTGGGTTTACACTTTTTTGCAATAATCATCGCGTCGGGTTAGCGAAAGCGTAACCCGACAAATCAACGTATATGTGTCGGGTTACGGCTAGCGCCTAACCCGACAAAGACTATTAGCATTTTTTGTAAAAAAAAAGTGTCAACTACTTTTGGGCTTCTATGAAGGATGCCGAAAAATCTTCGTGTTCTTCGTGTCTTCGTGTCTTCGTGGTGAATTAATATCTTTAAGTTGATGTGTAGATATCTTTATCACCCAATCTGGGCCAGGCCGTTAAAACGGCTTTAACAACAGTTGCCAAGGGAATGGCAAAAAACACGCCCCAAAAACCCCACAAGCCACCAAAAAACAAAATAGCAACGATAATGGCGACCGCATGTAAATTAACGGCTTCTGAAAATAATACCGGAACCAGGACAACGCCATCCAAGGCTTGGATAATGGAATACGCGACAACGATATACATAAAATCGTCACCACTTAAACCCCACTGAAAATAAGCGACACCCAGTACCGGAAAAGTAACCAACGTTGCGCCTATATAAGGAATAATGACCTGTACGCCCATCAATACCGCCAGTAACATGGCATAATTTAAGTCCATGGTGGCAAAAGTTGAGTAACTGACAAACCAGAGAATAAATATTTCAGCAAACTTTCCCCGTACATAATTACCCAACTGTATATCGACTTCTTCCCAGACCCGCACGGTTAAATTTCTGTTTTGGGGCATAAACTGCAAAAACCAGGAAATTAACGA
>JBAXTQ010000263.1:0-4922 GCA_037130115.1 Methylococcaceae bacterium | reverse complement strand
TGGCCATAACAAAACTTAGGTTTCAGCATACCCCTGTGTCCGGGTTTCCCCTTTTGTGGCTCAATAGCTGCATACCTTATTTTGTTTCCGGGAACAAAATGGGTCTCACAAGTTCCTGTCATTTCTCTCTATACATGTCACGCTTACAACACCGGCAAATCCTCCAGAATCTCACCAAAGCGATTCTTTTGTATAGGCTTCCGTTCAACCCATAACGTCGCCATTTGCGTTCTCGTTTTAACGATGCTAATTACAGCTTCAGGGATGTGCATCTCCCCTGTGACCTACATAGTTCTCTGTGTACGCTTCGTCTGACCTTTGTTCACGTTTGCTACAGTCGTAACCGTTGACAACGTTCCGCCGGAGACGCAACACTCGATACTGTTGGCTGGTTAGGCCTTATGAATTCATTCCTTTGAATTCCAGGCAAGGACTTTCACCTTGCAAGAAAATGACAAGCTTCGCTTGTCACACGGGTTGCAAACCCCGTCACGCCTGTGAGTCGTTGGGTTAGGCGATAGCCGTAACCCAACACATCAACGCGAAAAATGTTGGGTTACGCTATCGCTAACCCAACCTACAATAAAAACTGCTCAATCCGTTCTATAAAAACACCCGGCTGTTGGACATGCAGCCAGTGTCCGGCATTGGCAATTACAGTCAAGGTTGCATTCGGAAATAATGTGCTTATATCTTCCGCTTTAACATAGTTTGACTCTGCACCTGCCAGAAACAGGGTTTTTCCGGTGAACGGCATGAGTTGTTCAACAGCGGGAAAGGCGATGATATTGGGGGCCGTGTTATAAAAAATATCCAGATCAACGCGCCAGCAATAAGCGCCGTCTTTCAGGATAAGGTTTTGCAGTAAAAACTGGCGATAACCGAGTTCGGGTATGGCGGTAGCCAGCAACAATTCGGCTTGTTTACGATTATTGATGTCGGGTAACGGCAATGCTTTTAAGGCCTGAATCAAGTGATTAAAACAGTGCTTATAACTGACGGGGGCAATATCAACCACGATTAGTTTATCGATACGCTCTGGGTGATTCAAGGCAAACCACATCGCCACTTTACCGCCCATGCTGTGCCCCAGCACACTGGCGGTTGTTAAGTGGTGGGTATCCATAAATTGCAACATATCCGCTGCCATGGACGGATAATCCATGGCAGGATGATGCGGCGAAGCACCGTGATTACGTAAATCCAACACATAAACATGAAACGTGGCGGCCAGTTTTTCAGCTACCTGCCGCCAGTTACGCGAGGATGCGAAAAAACCATGCAGAATAATCAGCGGCGCAGCATCGGGATTACCCAGCTCTTCAAAGGCTAAAGCGACGGTTTCCATTAGACAATAATAGCGAACAACACGCCCATCAAGCCGCCAAAAAATCCACCCCAAACCACCAGCCAGCCTAAATGTTCATGAATGATGGCTTGCACCATTTCTTTAACCAGTTGCGGGGTTAGTTCATTCAAACGTTTATCAATAACGGTTTCAATTTTGTCGATAATATCGACGCCAATTTTATGGGCATCCAATCCTTCCTTGAGCGCCGCTTTAAAACGGTCTGACTCAATCATATCGACCAGGGTGATTTTTATCTTTTCGGTAAAGGGTTCTTTTAATGGTGCCAGGGCATCCGGCCCACCCATCATGACCAACATACCGCCAAAAGAAGATTCCATAATGGAGGAAACCAGACTTTCGTAAATTCGGTCATAGTCAACAGCATTTAAGAAAGGTTCCAGATTCAACATCTTACTGCCCTGCCCTTCCTCTGTTTCAATAAACTGCTCAATGTTTTGGACGGTAAAAAACTGTTGCATCATCAGTTGCTTGATGGAAAGTTTAAATTCTTCAAAGCGATCAGGTATCACCCCGGAACCGTACAAATACGGCACCTTCTCAAACAGCATATAAATAGCCAGCCAATTGGTAAAGGCACCGGACAGCGCAAAAAAACCGACAGAGGTGATTAAACCCGGCACTACCGGACTGATAGTGCCCAAAATAATAATGGCAACTGCAACAAGATTGGTAATAACGCTTTTATTCAGAGGTTTTTTCATCGTTTTTTAATATAAAGATCAGTAATGGTGCCTTCAATCATTTCGGCTGTTAGCCCCAAGGTTTCAGACAAAGTCGGATGTGCATGAACAGTTAAGGCAAGGTCTTCAACCGTAGCACCCATTTCCAGAGCCAACACGGCTTCTGCAATCAATTCACCGGCATTGGTGCCGACAATGCCGGCCCCCAGAATACGTCCGGTTTTTTTATCGGAAAGCAATTTGGTCATGCCTTCTTTACGGCCAATACACAAAGAGCGTCCACTGGCAGCCCACGGAAAAGCGCCTTTTTCATAGTCTATACCTTGCGCTTTGGCATCATTTTCAGTCAAGCCCATCCACGCTATTTCAGGATCGGTATACGCAACCGAAGGAATCGTCAATGCCTGCCACTCGGTAGCCAAGCCTGAAATCACTTCAGCGGCTATTTTACCTTCATGCGTGGCTTTATGCGCCAACATGGGATTACCCACCACATCGCCAATTGCAAAAATATGGCTTACATTGGTACGCTGTTGTTTATCAACCGGAATAAAGCCGCGCTCGTCGATAGTAATACCGGCTTTATCAGCACCACACAAATGCCCATTGGGTCTGCGTCCTACCGCGACCAACACTTTATCGAACACATCCGATTCCGGTGCTGATTTACCCTCAAAAGTGACTTTTAAACCCTCGGTTACCGCTTCAATACTTTTAACACACGTGTCCAAAAAGATATTGTCATAGTCTTTTTTGATTTTTGTCATCAGCGGCCTGACCAAATCCTTATCGCAACCGGGGATGATTTGCTCCTGCATTTCAACGATGGTGATTTTACTGCCCAGTGCGTTATAAACAGTCGCCATTTCCAGACCAATAATACCGCCACCAACAATCAACAGTTTTTGGGGAATATCTTCCAAATTAAGCGCATCGGTTGAGTCCATTAACCGTGGGTCATCATTGGGAAATGCAGCGATTTTTACCGGCTGTGATCCAACCGCAATAATGGCTTGATCAAATTCAATCAGTTGTGAATCAACCTGAATTTGTGTATCGGATACAAACTGGCCTGTGCCCTGAATAACGGTGACATTGCGCTGTTTTGCCAACGCTGCCAAACCGCTATTGAGCTGGGAACTAACCTTGTTTTTCCAATCACGCAGTTGTTCCAGATTAACCTCTGGCTGAACAAAGTTAATGCCGGCAGGACTTAATTCTTTCGCTTCATTGAGCACATTAGCCACATGCAACAAGGTTTTTGACGGAATACAGCCGACATTTAAACAAACGCCGCCCAATACCGGATAACGCTCAACCAGGGTTACCTGTTTACCTAAATCTGCCGCGCGAAATGCCGCCGTATAACCGCCAGGGCCACCGCCCAGTACCAAAACTTGTGTTTTCAATTGCACACCTTACCTGTTATTCAGTTGAATTTAGCCCACTATTTTAACGTATCATGGGACGTTGGGGATTTTTTTAATTACGGATAAACCCACATTGCTTTAATAAGCGTAGTATTCACCTCCCCCTTTGAAAAAGGGGGATTGAGGGGGATTTATTTTAACAAATCTCCCCTAACCCCTCTTTTTCAAAGAGGGGGACTGAATAGTTACTAATAAGCAATGCGGCTGAAGTATCAAATTTGTACCTTAAGTAGACAATTATGATGATTTTACCTCAAAAGTGCCAACCTCATGGCACTTAACGACCAGCGTCAACACTCTATCAACTATTAAGGCCAACAAAGCCAAGCTGTGTAGACGTAATAAAGTTTGAACTCCAAGAAGTGCGCATAGCAATAAGGAAACATCCCGTTGGGATGAAGCCAAAGATTGGGAAAGGGTCTGCAATCCCCTCCCCAATCCGAGCCCGATAAAGCAACGTCGCTTCGCTTGTTGCGGGGCGCTCCTTTCGGCCTAAAGGCCGAGGTCTTAAACCAGCAAGGAAGATTGATAACTTAGGCATCTTACGCCCTCTCTCACCGGGAAAGGGTTCAGATCAGGGGATATACAGGGTCAAGTTATTTCATGCACGTTCCCAAGCAGGCACTCAAAAGTCTTTTAAAAAAAAATGTGTAGTGAATCAAAAACAGCAAACACCTGTTGAAATATAAATCGGCGTTGTGGAAATTTATCGAAACTAAAGGGGTGCAACCCACGAACAACTTTGCCGAACAGCTTATTCGTTCGTATGTGTTATGGCGTAAAAGTAGTTTTGGTACGCAGTCGGATCGTGGTGATTTATTCGTAGAACGAATGATGACGGTAACAACCACCTATAAATTACAAAAACGTAATCGCTATAATTACATCAACTCGGCAGTTGCCGCTCATTTAAGAAATGAGCCCGCGCCTTCACTTTTGTATCAAGAAGAATTAACCGCACCTAATAAAATAGCGGCTTAAGAACATCAAGGTAGGTGAACGGTTACCATTTTTCCTCTAATAAACCGGGTACCAACCAATCAAACGCCGTTTGAGAAAGCTGATTTAATTGATGCACAGGAATGATTGCCGTTACCCCATCTTCATTATGACCCGGCTCAAACCGGTATTGCAGGGCAATCGTAAAATTAACTCTCGTTCCCATGCTCCCGCGTGGGAATGTGTCTGGAAAATCCCATTCATTGACATAGTCTGCTTCCTGTTCCCTCGTCAAATCCTCTTTCGTTAAAAACAAAAATTTGGGATCAGTGCGCTCGACTGTTTTACGCCAGGTATCCAAAGTAACGCCACTAAAAATCTCGGGCGGCAATTTATGATCATAAAACTGGTAAAGCCACTGTTCATCTTCAACCAAATCAACCCGACGGCCTTTATGCTGGATAATGCCCACTTCTTCCAACAATTTTTGATTGGCAACGT
>JBAXTQ010000262.1:0-4929 GCA_037130115.1 Methylococcaceae bacterium | reverse complement strand
TTTTATACCGATGAACAATCGTTTTATACCGATGAACAATCGTTTTATACCGATGAACAATCGTTTTATACCGGTGAACAATCATTTTATACCGGTGAGGAATCGTTTTATACCGATGAACAATCGTTTTACACCGATGAACAATCGTTTTATACCGGTGAGCAGTTATTGTTCATCAGTGCCACGTCTTTGTTAATGGATAATTATTCGGCTACCTAATTTTAAAATCCCTTGAAGGGATATTATCCGTATGAGCTTACAGGCAGTGACGTGAATTGGAAATTTAATTTCTGAAAGGCTATAGAAAGAAATTTGAAAAAAAACTGCATTATGACTTGGATAGTCCTGCCTCCATTTTTCCAAGCGGGAGCCCAGGCTACCGCTCTTTCTGAGGTGATGGAAGTTAATCTTAAGACGTTGTTAGTCACCAAAGAAGATTTAAGGTATGAGGTGTAATTGCTTCGCCGCGACATGGGGCAGTGCTTAATTATTAAAATGCGTGCTCTCATGGCATTTTCAATCGGAGTTGTTGCAGCTTTGGTGAAATTGCTTTAATCGATGGATTGATGCTTAAAAAACGAATCACAAAAACTGCAAGCACAAAACAGAAAGTGTAGGGAGTCTATCATTACCACATTAAAACAAGATAATGAAAGACCCCATTTTTCTTTAACTTTACTCTGACCCCAGTTATTTCTGACCCCAGTTATTTGACCCCAGTTATTTCCAGTTATTTGTTACTCTGACCCCAGTTATTATGTTCAGCTTACTCTTGATTGTTGCGGTTATAGTTTCCTCGCCCCAACCGATAAAATCCGAAAAGATATTTTTTTATATAAAGTCATCCTTCCGATTCCCACCGGGCTTGTCCAACAAGCGGTTCAGATTGTGGTTCGCTATCGCTCACACAATCTAACCTTATTCGTTATGTTTCATTTAAGTAGCGATTTCCAATCTATAAAATCCACCGTATTTTCAAATAGCTCTTTATCCAAAACGCGATTCTTCTTTTTCAATCGGTTCTCGCAGTGTTCTACAGCACTTCTCATGATTTTTACGAGATCTATATTTGAAGAAGATATTGCAAATGGCTGAGTGCAATAACGATCAGATATTTTTTCGAATACTTTTTTCCTCGTCTGTGTCTTTTTTACGGAATCCGTCTCTGTATAGTCGCACCTAATCTGATTGCTTCCGTATCTATAAAATCGCAAGAATCCTATTATTTCGTTGTATCTCCAATCGCCACCATATTGTTTATGTAGATATGCATCACTCATAGGTACTGACATCTTGGAATTTATGCTGTTTTTATAATCAATTAGCTTTTTATAGTAATCACTCTCGCCCAGCCGATATACGGGTATCTCAAATAAATATTTTATGGTTAACACTTTATACCCAATCAATGCCTGCAATTTGTAACAGAACCGACATTCACACAGTTTATCTGGTTGCTCCCGGGGAGAGACAACGGGGCAACTTGAGGTAATGATTGATTCAAAAAGTACTGTTGCTTTTGCATGTCAGAGTTTTGCATTTGCATTTGTTTCCCAAGGTCATTTAATGCATTCATGCCATTTTGAAAATCTTGCTGAGATCTTTGCTCGTCAATTATTCCTTGTTGTAGAGCTATCTGCTCCTGATATTTTTGTTGCTGCTGTATGCTTTGCGCTGTGCGTTTCTGTTCCTCTAGCTTGGCGTTGTATTTTTCCAATGCATCATTGAAGGGTACTTTAAATTGGTTTCTCCAAGAACATATTTTTGACGAAACATCTGCATCAACCCCGTCAATTTTGTAACTATCGCTACACGCCATATGAAGGTATTCTCGCTCCATTCTCCGAGCGTTCTCGATCTTAGAACTTGCATCTCTGTAGGCGGACGTAACTTCGTTATATTTCCTATTTACAGTAGCAAGATATTCTTCAGGTAGAGTTACCGGCTCATGCTGACCATCTTTGACTTTGAAGTGACTGATCTGGCCGTTTCCATACCTTACAATCGCGAAACCACCAGGGCGCTTGGATTTAGAATCTAAAGTTTGAGCTACAAATATCGGTGCCGAAGGATCTACAATTGGAGCTGCAGTATTGTCGGTAAACTTATAAGCTATTCTTCTATCATCATTAAACAATTCGCGCCCAGGATTAAGCGGCGACCCTCGAGTTATCAAGGAATTTCCCGAATCATCTATAGTTCCCGTCAAATACATGACATTAAAGCCGTTGAAGTCTTTTTGTATGCGTTCAGCAAACTGACTCAGCGCAGGAAACGTTTCGCTCCCCATCATGTATATAACTGTATTATTAACAAAATCGTAGTCCACTGACGGACCATTGAAGTTGTCCCCGTTACCATCATGGATTGATATCTCCTCGACATGATGAGTATCAGAGACTGCAATATCTCTTCCAAGGCCATATGCGTAGCCGTTTTTACATTGCCCATCCCAATAGGCCCTGAAATTCTTTCGTTCTAACTGATCTTTAGAGGTGGGTAGCTTACAAGGTTCATTTTTATTCAAAGGCTGAATGTAGAGTACCTCTGGACGACTCGGCATGGCGGGTACTGATCCCAAAGATAGCTCAAATTCCATGGCTTCCGAATAATTTACTGACCTGAATTGATTGCTTGTGGTCGCACATGCGACAGACAGCAAAACAATGATGAAAAGTGCTAATTTGATTATATATTGCATTTGTCAATAACTTCCTTAATTAAACCCATGTACTAAATTGGCGTGAAAACATAAAGTTGTGGTAAAAGGGGCGTGCCGCTCACTGACCTTAACCGAAGCCGCCGAACCTTGTAAAAAACACAAGTTTTCAAAGCCGCCATAGGGCGGCGCGTACCATTTGACCGGACTTTTAGGCCAGATGCATGCATTTACCGACTCAAATTTAAAGACTTGACCCCATTTTTGTTACATATAAATCCTATAATAATGCCAATTATAATCTTTTCAATCATATTTCATCCTCTGTTTTTCCTCTCAGTTTTCCACCCAAAATATTTCTATAACCTGCCTCAATATGCATTAACCCATAAACTGAAAGTCCAAAAGGTAAAAATAATATATTCGGTGCTACAAACAACAAAATAACTCCTATTATTATTGACCCGAAACAAAATGCAAGCCATGAAACACCAGCCATACCGCCACCTATCAAAAGTGCCAACCCAAAAAACAATTGCATTATCCCGAACAACCTGACTAAAAAAATAGTTTCCACTTTCTGCTTCTTGCTATCAGTTATAGCAGTTATAGTAAAGGTGACACCTGCTCTAAACCTTTAGGTGCTTTTTTTGAATTTTTTGCTTGATAAGGTGAATTGTAAATATTTGCTAGTTCACCCCCATTCTCGTGCGTTATCAATCTTCCTTGCTGGTTTAAGACCTCGGCCTTTAGGCCGAAAGGAGCGCCCCGCAATAATACGCGCAAGCGATTATTGTTTTATCGGGCGAGGATTAGGGAGGAGATGCAGACCCCTTCCTAATTTTTGGCTTCATCCCAGAGGGATGTTTCCTTATTGCTAATGAGATCCCAATTAACTTGTGTTACTTGGGTTACACCACCAATGGTGGCATGTGGGCAAAATAAAACAACCTTTGGCATGGGTCATTTGATAGTAAAAGTAAATTAACGGATCGCCGTTTGAAAGTAGCTTTTTTTGTGATAAAAAAGTGTCAACTGCTTTTGGGCTTCTATGAAGAATGCCAAATCAAGTCCTAAAATTCGTTAAAAACCAAGTCGTTAATCAACCGGATTAACGCTGTTTACGTTTGCGCCAGATGATAAAGTTGCGTCGGGTTAACGAAAACGTAATCCCATACACATCAACTTAAAGATATTACAGACCACGAAGACACGAAGTTCACGAAGAAAAACCAAAGAAAAATCTTCGTAATTATTCAGTTCCCCTCTTTAACAAAGAGGGGTTAGGGGAGATTTTATTAGATAAATCCCCCTCAATCCCCCTTTTTCAAAGGGGGAGGTGAATACTTACGAAATTTTTTTAAGCTTCTAACCTGTATTTATAAGGCTTCGCAATGCAAATTTTACTTAACTGTCTGGCTATAACTTACGCCCTAATCCATTTAACCAGTAACAGCCCGCCCCATAGCAGTGACAGTAACATGATGACAGATCCTGACATAAAGGCGGCTTTAGCCAGAATAGGGTGATAATTTAAAAGTCCGGATTCGGTTAACCAATATTACCGGTCGTGAAAACCAAACATAGACTTGCAAGCAAAAACAGACAAAACAAAGTCACCCAATGCCGTTAATTTAAGCATACAACGGGAGTAAAACCGCTTTAGCTGTTTTTACAGGCAATAGCTGAAGCGATTGCACTCCGGTTTTTTTAACAAATTGCGCTTATCTTAACGGCATCCTATCGTTCCCAAGCGCCGGTGTGGGAATGCCAGTACCGGATGCTGGAGTAAAACCGCTTTAGCTGTTTTTACAGGCAATAGCTAAAGCGATTGCACTCCAGTTTTTTAAATAACTTACGCTTAACTTAACGGCATTGGGGCTGCGGGGGATTTATCTAATAAAATCTCCCCTAACCCCTCTTTTACAAAGAGGGGGACTGAATATTTACAAAAGCACACGGGGTCAAGTCTTGCAAAAGCACGGGGTCAAACATTCAGTCCTCCATGCGAGACGGGGTTTGTAACTTATACGCATCAAGCTAAATCATCTCCTGACTGTTTTCTTTAGCGCGACCTGATTGCTGGGTCAATGTCAGGTCTTTAATTATCACAAAGCAATCAACCTATTGGCTAATTTCCAAGCGCATCCTGTCAATTTATTCAGGTATAGAGCCATGTAGAAGTAAAGCGACATTCAATCACCCTCACCCTCACCCCCAGCCCTCTCCCGGAGGGAGAGGGAGCTTTATGTTGCTTTACTTCTAAGCCA
>JBAXTQ010000261.1:0-4938 GCA_037130115.1 Methylococcaceae bacterium | reverse complement strand
ATGTGTTGGATAGATTGGTTTTCTGGACGCATGGGGTTATGCGTCAGGGCTGCATGGAAGACCATGAGCCCGGAAAACCTTCTTTATCGCGCAAACTTAAAAAAATGGACAACACCAGCAACAGTAAACTTAAAGAAAAAATAATGGCACGCGTGCCAAAAGTTGGCAGTAAATAGAACGCCAGTAATAAAGTACCCAGCACACTGCCCATCGTGCTTACCGCATAAACAGAACCCACCATTCTGCCGACGCCTTGTAAATCACGGGTAGCCAGTTTGATCACAAACGGGCCAACCATCGCTAACGCCGTCAACGGCAAGGTAAACAGAATCAAGGCACTGGCAAAAGTGCCACCGCGAATACCCAGCGGATTGGTCAGTTCAAGAACAGGGCCGCTAATAAAGGGCACAATCACCGTTGTTAAAGCCGCCAGAAAAATCACATGCGCCAAACGCAGCCGTTGGTAACGATCAGCCAGAAAACCACCTAAATAATAGCCCAAAGCCAGCGCCACCATGGTCACCGAAATCAAGGCCGTCCACACATACAGACTAACCCCGTAAAACGGCGCGATAATACGGGTGCCCAGCAACTCCAGAATCATCACCGCACCGCCACTAATGGTGATGGTCAGAAAAAGAAAACTGTTGCTGATTGCAGGTGACACGGGTTGTGTATGACTGGTTTTGTTTAGTGACATGGTATTGGTTTATTTTAAGTTGTAAGTTTTCAAAAAAACATTTTTGTACGATCAATGTAAGCATTCACCTCCTCATAAGAAAAAGGGGGGAAGAGTAAAGCAAGGAGGCAGCGGGGGATTTATTTAAAAATCTCCCCTAACCCCTCTTTTTCAAAGAGGGGGACTAAAATTACTTGCACGATAAAGCACACGGGTTTACAGGTTAAGGTAACTCGCAATAATAAGTCCCCAATTTATAGTGGTAGGGTGCGCATCGCGCACCTAAAACCGCATCCACTAAACGGTTTTATTTGCACCACAATCTATTATTTTTTCTATCTGTAGCGTAATTAGGGTTCTTTCTCTGCCATGGTTGTGGTGCGCGATGCGCACCCTACTCAGCTATAAAGTATAGAGCCATGTAGAAGTAAAGCGACATTCGATCACCCTCACCCCAGCCCTCTCCCGGAGGGAGAGGGAGCTTAATGTTGCTTTACTTCTAAGTCACTCTATAGCATTACAAAACTTGGCGGGTGTTATTTATTGCAAGTTGCCTAAGCACCTGCCATGCACGACAAGCGCCCAACAGCAAGCCATTAAAACATGTAACTCCAGGTCGCAGAAAGTGCGCCGTCACGAGCAAGCTGGTAGCCATTGACCTTATCATTTACAGGCTGTAACCACTCAAAACTAAACGTGTGGCCGGTAAAATCGCCACCGGTTACTGTTGCATTTAAACCGAAACCAACATCCCAATATTGGCCGCCATAATTAACTTCGTAATCAACTGTGGATGAAGTGCTATGGGCCTGCTGAGACTCGCCACTGAGTTCGCCCGCCTTTGAATACTGAACCATTTGACCGATTATTTTCCCCTGATCAGTATATTGTCCCCTGACTGAAGCCGATAACCAGTTAAACAGGTTATAACCTAGCCAGCTGGTAGACTGAAACACATCACCCAGCGCATAGCCCGACTTGTTTTTGTCTTGCAAGCGAACGGTAGCGTTAAATTGAGCCCCCCAATAGACATCGTTCATTTGGCCGGTATAAGTCGCACTGGGTTTAAAATCCCAAGTACCGCTGCCAGCTTGCATGCCGATATCCTGCAATACCGGAATGTTGTTAGGGTAAACAACACCGGGGGTTTGTCCGTGTATCTCGCTGACGCTGCCCGTGGGCGCACTGCCGCCAATGCCGACATGTACATGATGATTGGGATCATTGTAGACTTTGATTAATACGGTGGCTATCGTATCACCCAAATCAAATACATCGTGCTGCATGCCGGAATACGAGGATTGTGTATCTGATGAATAGTGTTGCTCCGCATTTTGAACATGACCTTTAAACGGCTCACGTAAATCTTTACTCATAGTCATCTCCATATCCATCAGTTGTGGCATGACCATCAGATTTAACCAATCAGTGGGCGCATACATGAGGTCAAACATGTGCATGCCCATAGTCATCGAAGCCGGCTTTACCAAGCATCCCGTAAAAAGAGGTGCAGCTGGACTATAACCTGGACATCCCAACGCATTAACGGTTTGATCGCTTACCGGCTGACTGCCATTCAGCATATCACCGCCTTGGCTGCCATACATATAGCGGTAACCCACCATAACGTCATTGGCTTTAGGCATCATGTGGCCATACATCACACCGGCGGGCGGCTGATTGCCATGATGCATGTGATGGTGATGATGCTCGTGACCACTACCGCCGCCCAAAAGCCCCGGTGCGGACAAATCAATTTTAATACCGCCATGTGCCAGGTAAGAACTATAGTCCGCGTAGTCACCCGAACCGCCTCCCCCCATTTTTAAGCCGCCTTGATGGGTGTAATATTCAATACCGGCTTCAATATTGACGCCTTTGGCAAATTCTTTGGACAGGGTAATGCCGCCATTCAAAGAACCAAACGCCGACAACCTAAAATCACTGGAATAATGGCCGTCAGCACGGGGTGCCAGAAAATATGGCGCAAAAAAATCGGCTTCCGACTGCGAATAATAACGCACGCTTGGCGCGGCCATAATGCCGTAAGGCAAGGGTTGAAACCATTTAAACTCAAAGGTATGTGAATTAACCTGCCAGTCATCGGTGTAAAAGCGGTAATCCAAATGCGCAGAGGCGTTCAGTAGCGGGATATGTTGAATTAATCCAGTGCCCAATGATAATTGGTTGCGATGATCGGGGCGTATTTCCCTGAACAGTTCAGGGCCAACAATTTGTAGCTTGGTAATGGAATTCCAATCAAATTGTTTTTTGAAGGCATTTTCACTAATTGTGACATATTCCTCAGGGGTTATTTCTCCGCGCACATACACGGCTTTATAAGGATTGCTAAGATAGCCTGATTGATTGGTATAACTGGCAAAGGCATTAAGCAAGGTTGTTTTACTGAGAACCTGTGAAAAACCTAGATTAAATGCATTAAACAGACTGGAGCCATCAAGGGCTGATCCGGGTGCGCAAACTGTAGCGGGAGCAGCACAATCCGATGCTGGAATGTGCGGTAGCATGTCTGAATTGGCTAAGGCGGGAGCATGCGAATGACTGGTATTACGCCAAATACTGTTACTGGTCGCACCATAACCTACTGAAACGGTAGTCATTTTATTGTTTAATTCCTGGCTTAAATTCACCGAGCCAAAATTTGACAGATAATCCGGCTCGTCAGACATGCCGCCGGATATGCCCAACGTCGTATTATCAAAATAATACTTGAGACCTAAGGTCGGCTGGGTGCGAGTTTCGAGTGGTTGATTTTGAAATACTTGCTTTATCGGGGCATTATTCGGTAAAGGGATGTTAAGCATGGTTCGATAAGCGGCAATACGCGCCTCTCTATTTTCACCATTTAATACATTTAATTCATTCCAAACTGCATACTGCTCCAAGCTGCCGGCCGTTAAGCCCTCTGCGGTTACTTGACTTGCCGATGAAATTGCATCGGCTTTATAATAGCCTGCCTCATTCCAATCTAATCCACTGGGATCAATATTTTGTGGGTATTTTTCTAATGGGTCGGGGGCTGGCTTATTACGTTGCCACCCATCGATTGCCGTTGCGCCATTAGCTGCCCACCACGCACCCGGATCGCCTGATGTAGTCATAACATCCGGGACGCTATAAGCCGGCGAAGCCCCCGAATACGTATCCCGGTCATAACTAAAAGAAAACTCCAGTCTGTCGCTCAGTGGAATCAAAGTATCCGTATGGTAAACCTGAACTTTCATACGTTTATCACTTTCCTGATAATGACCGTACTGAAAATTGGCTTCGGCGCGGGTGACTGGCGTTGCAGCGGAAGCATCCAGTCCAGGCAAACTGAGTGCAGCGGCGGTTAAAGCGGCCAAGGCTTTACTTTTTTCCCTTTTAATTACAGCCACAACCACCGCCTGCTCCGCTCGCGCCGCCTTGAGAGGCTTCGCGGCTGGTAAAAATATGATCCCGGAGGTGGTTTAGTTTGGGATTGGGATCCAGCGCCATTTCTTTTTTGGCAAGATTGCCACGCTCCCAAGCGGCAACAGAGCTACAGCCCTGGCTACCGACAATTCCAATCAGCAATAACAACGTTGGTAAAATACCACAAAAACGCCTTAAGAAATTCCTCATTATTCCGCCAACAGCGTGGAAATTTGCTCGCGAATTTCTGTTTGATCGCCATCCCGATAACCCAAATGGATCTTGCGGACTTTTCCGGTTTTATCGATAAAGAAAGACGAAGGCATGGCTTCTACATTAAAAATGCCGGGGCATTCGCCTTTGGGGTCAAAGGCGACCGGGTAATCAACCGGATGCGCCTTTAAAAATTCACGGGCTTCCTCGGTATTTTCATCGACATTAATGGCAATAATCTCAAAACCGTCTTTATGACGTTCATTGCGTAAACCGTTTAAAAAAGGCATGGATTTTTGACAAGGCCCGCACCAGGTCGCCCAAAAATCGATTAATACCACCTCACCTTGATACGCGGTTAAATCCAACTGTTGACCCTTATCCGTCAAGGCGGACGGGCAATTGGGAGCCGCTTGCCCTTCGTGTAGCGCGTAAGCCTGGGAGCTGCCCAGCATGATTAAAAGTGTCAGCGGTTTAAACAACCATTTTATTAGCACAAGCTTTTCCGTAGGTTTAAGGTTTTAATTAAATCGTATTTTTGGCCACCACAAAAAGCGGGACAGATAAATAAAACTGACCTATTGATTCCGGGAGCGCTGAGCCCCAGCTCGGCGTAGTCAGTAATCGGTTTG
>JBAXTQ010000260.1:0-4970 GCA_037130115.1 Methylococcaceae bacterium | reverse complement strand
ATATCCGTCACCGAAACCCGGTTGGGCGAGGTATTGGAAGAAATCAAAAAAGGCATAGGCGAAACTTGGGCGGATTATCCGGTATTGGGTGCAACCCGTGGCGGTTTGGCACCTGCCAAAGAGCAGCCCGGTAAGTATCCGCAACGCTATAAACCGGTATCTTGCGGTACGGTTTTTTATAATCCCATGCGTATTATGATCGGCTCAATCGCTTTTGTAGATGACGACGATGAACCAGGCATCACCAGCCCGGATTATGTGGCTTTGCGAGGCAAACCCGGACTGGTCGATTCACGCTGGTTTTATTACTGGCTCAGGTCGCCTTATGGCGAGCATTGCATCAACTCATTGGCACGCGGCGCAGTACGTGAACGTATGTTGTTTAACCGATTGGCAGAAGGTTCAATTCTACTGCCATCTTACCCGGAACAACTCAGAGCGTCTAAAGCCTTGGCAACATTGAAATCAATGAAGTCTGCCATACAAAAACAGCTAAACGATCTTGATAAAATCCCTGAACGCTTACTTGCCCAAGCCTTTGAGAAGATATAGTTATGGTATGCCAAAATAAATTTGTTGTAGGAGCGGGCCATGCCCGCGATCATGGGCGATCATAACTCTGTTCGCGGGTATAGCCCGTACCTACAAAAAAATAGACCCGGACATAAAGCTTTACGCAAAGGAAGGGTATCCCTACCCAACCACATTTATTCGATAACCACTACCACGTTGAATCGACAACGTTTTTTTGATGATTTTATCGCCGGTTGTGCTGCGGCACGGTGTTTTGAAAATACGGTAATTCTTGGTGATGCAAAAATGCTGGCATGGATGCTGATGCCGGATCATGCGCACTGGCTTGTTGGTTTGGGTAAACAAGATAGCTTGAGTATTGTTGTCAACCGGCTGAAATCGTCCAGCTCAAGATTGGCAAATAAAATTCTTGGTCGGCGAGGGACACTCTGGGAACCCGGATACTATGATCATGCCTTACGCGCAGAAGAGGAGTTACTTGATACTGCCCGATACATTATTGCTAATCCGTTAAGGGCGGGATTGGTTAAGCGGGTAGGCGATTATCCGTTTTGGAATGCGATTTGGGTTTGATTGTCAGCCGCGACAGTAATCAGGTAGTTGATGACCATTACGAGGATGTCCTCGTAATGGTCGAAATCAATTCAAGCGCAAATGCAGAATTCCGGATTTTAGCGGGCAAAAAGTTTTTCGCGGGCATGGCCCGCTCCTACAAAATATATCTATGAACACTAAGCCAGATAATACAATTAAAACAGCAAAAAAAACCAAAGCCCCTAAAGCTATCGCTTCTACACAATCATTATCCTCATTTGTTAAAGCCATTTGCGATGTAATGCGCCGCTCCAATTGCGCCAGTGCTTTACAGTATGTGCCGGAATTAACCTGGATTCTTTTTTTGCGCATTATGGATGCGCAAGAAAATAAGGCAAAAGAAGAAGCCGAAGCATTGGGTAATGATTATATGCCAGCCTTAACAGCGCCATACCGCTGGCAGGATTGGGCGGCACCGTATTTTGATAAAAGTGATGCAGATATAATTTCGTCAGATAAACCGGTCGGTTGGAAACGAAACGAATTATATGCCGCCGGTGACGGTCAGTTGTTTGCCTTTATCAATGATGAACTGTTACCGCATTTACACAGCTTGGATGTTGACCCTAAAACCCAGTTGCCCAACCTTAATGCCAGCCGCAAACAGCGGGTGATTGGTCGGATTATGACGGCGGTGGAAAAAGTGCGGGTTGATAGCGAAACGAATCTGCGTGACATTCTGGATAAGGTGCATGAAATCCATATTGATCATATTGATGACACTCACTTTTTTACCCTGTCGCAAGTCTATGAAGATTTATTGCTAAAGATGGGCGAGAAAAACTCGGACGGTGGCCAGTTTTTTACGCCTCGCGAGGTTATCCGGGGTATGGTGCATGTGCTTGACCCGCAAGCCGGAGAAACGATTTATGATCCCTGTTGCGGTACCGGCGGATTTTTGGCAGTGGCCTTTGAACATATCAATCGGAACTTGGGCAATGCACCCGCCGCTACGACATTGGATGTACTTAAACACGATACTTTTTTTGGTCGTGAAAAAGAAAATCTGGTCTTTCCTATTGCGTTAGCTAATTTGATTTTGCACGGCATCGATCAACCCAATCTCTGGCATGGTAATACATTGACCCATCGAGCCACCTATGGCGGTTTGTTTGAGGAAGCACCGCCAACCTTTGATGTGATTTTGACCAATCCTCCGTTTGGCGGGAAAGAAGGTTCTGATGCCCAGAAAAATTACAGTTTCGAAACCAGTTCGACACAGGTTTTGTTTTTACAGCATATTTTGGCGGAGCTGAAAGAGCCTCTGGACGGTAAGCCGGGTGGTCGGTGCGGAATTGTGTTGGATGAAGGACTCTTATTTCGAACCAATGAAACTGCGTTTGTTGAGACTAAACGCAAGCTGGTCGATGAGTGTGATTTGTGGTGTATCGTTAGTTTACCGGGTGGGGTTTTTTCTACAGCAGGAGCTGGTGTTAAAACCAATTTGTTGTTTTTTACCAAGGGTAAAAAAACCGAACGTATTTGGTATTACGACTTGTCGCAAGTGAAGGTCGGTAAGAAATCGCCGACGACCTTGGCGCATTTTGGTTTTGATCAACAAGGCGGTATTTTAGATAATGTGGATTTACCGGGAACATTGACGGCTGACTGGTTAGCCCAAGAAAATAATCAGGGCAAAACATTTCCCTCATTTGCAAGGTTGTTCGGCAAGCGAGGAAGCCCGGAAGCTGACAGCGATTTTTCCTGGACGATAGACTTTACCGGTCGCCGTGCAAAGGCTCAGGTGGATATGTTACCATTTTTGGAAGCGGTTAAAAATCTTACCGAAGCATTACTGCCGCTAAAAGAGAATTTGAAAGCACTGAAAAAAGATAAGGCTGGCAAGGAGAAAATATCCGTTATTGAGGAAGCGATCAAAGCTCAAGAAAAAGCTATTCGCGAGGCGCACACCAAGGCAGTTGATATTGATGCGGCGGTTTATGATTTGAAAGCCGTTAATCCTAATATTAAAGCGGTGAGTGATACCCGCACGGTATTGGAAATTATTGAAAATATCAATCTGCAAGGGCAGATTGTGGCAGAGGCTATGAATAATTTACGGTGTTTTTTTGGAAATGGTTAATACCCTGATTCATAGACTTATCACTCGCCATAGATAGGCTCGAAAATTGGGTTGATGCGGCAGCTTTTTAGCTTCCGGATGCTGATGACGTGCCCAAATAACATTAGATCTATTTTTAAAATCCGATAGACGAAAAAACACATGAAGCAATATTTGGAATTACTCGATAAAATTCGCAGCGAAGGCAATTTAAAAGGCGATAGAACCGGTAGCGGTACATTGTCTATTTTTGGTCATCAAATGCGTTTTAATTTGGCTGAGGGTTTTCCCTTGGTGACTACCAAGAAAATTCATTTAAAATCAATTATTTATGAATTATTATGGTTTTTAAAAGGCGAGACCAACCTGGGGTTTTTACATGAACATCAGGTTAATATCTGGAATGATTGGGCCGATGAAAAAGGTGATTTAGGGCCGGTGTATGGATATCAATGGCGTTCATGGCCTACGCCGGATGGTCGCCATATTGACCAGATTCAGCAGGTCGTTGAGCAATTGAAAAAAACGCCCAATAGTCGGCGAATTATTGTCTCGGCGTGGAATGTGGCAGATTTGCCCGATGAAAATATAAGTCCGCAACAAAATGTAGCGTGCGGTAAAATGGCCTTGGCACCTTGTCATGCCTTTTTTCAGTTTTATGTGGCCGATGGCAAGTTGTCATGCCAGCTCTATCAGCGCAGTTGCGACACTTTTTTAGGTTTGCCGTTCAATATTGCCAGTTATGCATTATTGACGCATATCGTGGCTCAGCAGGCCGATTTGGAAGTGGGCGATTTTGTCTGGACGGGTGGTGATGTGCATTTGTATCTTAATCATCAGAAGCAGGCTGCATTGCAGTTAAAACGTAAGCCCTACAAACTTGCGACGTTAACAATTAAACGTAAACCAGAATCAATATTTGATTACCAGTATGAAGATTTTTGTTGTGCCGATTATCAAGCCCATGAACATATCAAGGCACCGATTTCTGTTTAATGAAATACCTTCTTTTTTAGTAAAAAGAGCTATGAAAAAATGAATATAATACACAAAGCACACCCTTGGCACGGCATTAAACCGGGCGATAATGCGCCAACCATCGTAACCGCATTCATCGAAATTGTGCCGTCCGATACGGTTAAATACGAAATCGATAAAGAAAGTGGTTATCTTAAAATTGACCGGCCACAAAAGTTTTCCAATATGATTCCCACGCTGTATGGTTTTATTCCACAAACCTATTGCGCCGAAAGAATCGCTGAATATGCGGAACTTAGATCAGGAAAGAAAGTTACCAAAGGCGATGGCGATCCGTTGGATATTTGTGTTTTAAGTGAACGCAGCGTAACCCACGGCGATATTTTATTACAGGCAATTCCAATTGGCGGGTTTCGTTTGCTGGATGGTGGCGAAGCCGATGATAAAATAATTGCGGTGATGAAAGGTGATGAATTTTATCGGCAATGGAATGATGTGTCAGATTGCCCCGAGTCTTATATCAATCGCCTTAAACATTATTTTTTGACTTACAAGCATCTTCCCAGTGAAAAGAGTATTTGCGAAATAACCAATGTTTATGGACGTGAAGAAGCCCATGAAGTGATTAAGCGTTCCATGGAAGATTATCAAAACCATTTTGGTTGCGAGGAAATATCGATTTAGGCAGTACGTAGAAAATAACGCCCAGAGTCAGCCAGGTTCCCACGTTCCAGAGTTACTGCCTACAGTTAAGCGCCTCTTGGCAAGATAAACCGTTGGCTGAGCGGAGCCGAAGCCAGTA
>JBAXTQ010000026.1:0-28006 GCA_037130115.1 Methylococcaceae bacterium | reverse complement strand
TTTACGCCTGTTGCTAATGCAGATTGTATCAATCTTGTCAATGCGTAAGTCCTAGGCTAATAAAAATTGAGATAAAACCTGTTTACTGGACTCGTAGTTCTTTTTTTGAGAACAATGCTACTCTGATCACCGTAAATTTCCACCTTCTGCAAAAAATAATCCAGGCGATAATAATTAGACTAATAGTTGCATTGATTAAAACTCCATCGCCCATTTTCAATTGCCCGTTAACCGGCACTATATTTTTTCCTCAGTTGGAATTTTTCTTATATACGACTACACTGCAAGTGGTCAAATAAATCCTCCAGCTCCGGCAATTAGCGCCTATGTTTGAGTTCCAGACCTTATTCCAACTAATTATTAAAACACGAGATAAGGTACTGATGAAAATCAACGTTAACAAACTGATCCCTATTAGACTTAAACAATTGCCAAAGTATTTAGGGGGAATTGTAATTCGCTTTATAACTCTTAAAAAAGATGCCAATCCCATCTCGTTCACTTTATGTCATTTTACTTGCCATTCCTATTACAAATATCTTTACTGCTCACTGCACAGCTTACAAAAAGTGAGTAGTGGTATTCCGATCCGTGTTCTGATTTTCTGTGATGCCAATGAAATGTTCTCGCCGGAGCAATGCGAAGCTATTAAGATAGCCTTCCCTGATTCCAAAGTTATCCCTTGGAAAAAATCTCAAGGATGGGGATCTGAACAAATAGCTTCAATATGGAAAGCTTATAGCCTTGCCGCATCGGAATCGAGGGAAAACGATTATGTGGTGAGGATAGATTCTGATGTGTTCTTTTTTTCTGACTGGATTTTCCAGATAGTAGCTCGTAGTAGAAAAGATTTGGTTGGAGACGGACACTATGTAAATTTCAAATATTCTCAAGGCGGATTTTACTTTCTTCGTGCTGGTGCCATAAATAAAATAAAACGATATTTTGAGGAAAACTCAATGGACGAGTTTTTAACAAAAACTAAAATAAATGTCGAGGATATAGCTGCTTATCAATTTATTGAGCAAACAGGGCAAAAAAGCTGGCTTACATTTTTTATGATGTTTCCTGACGAATATAGAATAGCCGGTCATTTAAGCGCATATCAAAAATTCAAATTTTGTTGTTTACATTTTGTTATGAAAAACAAAAACAAGATGCTGGAAGTCTATTTGAAGGAAATCGTCCATCATAGCGAAAGGGATATGTTTCTTAAGGCACTCGAAATCCAATGAAAAATCATTAACAATAATACATGGCAGTACAAAATTAAATGTGAATATATATTAAACAGTTAAGAAGGGTATTCTTTGATGTTAGAACAACCGCAATATTACCAATTTACACGATCCGATGTATCTGAATTTTTGCCAACTCATTATGAAAAAGTCTTGGACATAGGGTGTGGCGAAGGACATTTTAAAAGGAATTTAAATGAATCTTGCGAGGTATGGGGTGTAGAACCTAGCAACGCTGCCAATGTTGCTTCAAAAAGTTTACATAAAGTTCTTAATGGCTACTATGAAGATGTTTATGATGAATTGCCTGACAATTATTTTGATTTAGTGGTTTGCAACGATGTCATTGAACACATGAGTGACCATGACAAATTTCTTAAATCAATCCAAAAAAAAATCACAGCAAATGGCTGCCTGGTGGGATCAATACCTAACGTGAGATATATTTACAACTTATATGAACTAATGATTAATAAAGAATGGTTCTATGAGAATTCAGGTGTTTTGGATCGCACACATTTAAGGTTTTTTACAGAAAACAGTTTAACAAGAACCCTTAACGAACATGGATATTTGATAGAAAAGCTTCACGGTATCAATAGCGAATTAACTAAACCTCTACCATTTAATATAAAAAACCATAAGTATTTGAAAGCTGTTTTAAAACGATCCATACTTTTTTTTGTTATTGTGGTGACATTTGGATTTTGGAACGATGTCCAATATTTACAATTTGCTTTCCGTATAAAGAAGCACAAATCAATATCAAGGTAGCTCTGTGATAGACTCCTTAGTGTCGTGAACCGACAATCAGCTCCAACTAAAAATCAACACACTTTCGGCGGGGCTTACCTTAAAGCAGCTTATTTTTATCCGTTTTAAACGACAAACGTCTTTTAAAGTAAAACGCCACATTCACTAACGCAATCATCACCGGTACTTCAATCAACGGCCCGATCACTGCGGCGAAAGCCGCTCCGCTGTTGATGCCGAACACGGAGACTGCCACGGCAATTGCCAACTCGAAGTTATTACTGGCAGCGGTAAAAGCCAGCGTGGCGGTTTTTTCATAATCCGCACCGATGGCTTTACCCATCATAAAACTCAACAAAAACATCACCACAAAATAAATCAACAAAGGAATGGCGATTCGAACCACATCCAGCGGCAGTTGCACAATTAAATCGCCCTTAAGTGAAAACATCACGACGATGGTGAATAACAAGGCAATCAGTGTCAGTGGACTGATTTTTGGTATAAAGCGCTGCTGATACCAGTCTTTGCCTTTGGCTCGAATCAACAAGAAACGCGTCAGGAATCCGGCAATAAAAGGCACACCCAAATAAATGAATACGCTTTTGGCAATCTCGCCGATAGTGATAGCCACCAAATTGCCTTGCAATCCAAACAACGGCGGAAGCAGGGTAATAAAAAACCAGGCATAAATGCTGTAAAACAACACCTGAAATATACTATTAAAAGCCACCAAACCGGCTGCGTATTGGTTATCGCCTTTCGCCAATTCATTCCAGACAATCACCATCGCGATACAGCGTGCCAAACCAATCAGGATAAGGCCGGTCATGTATTCGGGATAGTCACGCAAAAACAGGATGGCCAAGGCAAACATTAACACCGGCCCGATAAGCCAGTTTTGCGCTAACGAAACACTTAATAGCCGCCAATTGCGAAACACGTCACCCAGCTCTTCATAATGGACTTTGGCTAAGGGCGGATACATCATCAAAATTAAACCGATGGCAATCGGAATATTGGTAGTCCCCACCGAGACGGCATTATTAACGGTATTCACTTGGGTCGGGAAGACAAAACCGATACCAACCCCCACCGCCATGGCGGTAAAAATCCATAGCGTCAGGTAGCGGTCGAGAAAAGACAGATGTGTTTTTGAACCAATTTCCGGAATCATGACGATCTCCTGATTAATGACTGACTACAGACAGTTCCAGCAAGCGTTCGACACCTACCGGTTCTTCTTTAAGCAAGGGCACGACGGCGTAGCGTTGTGCATGAATGGTGGCTACGGCTTCTATTTCCGGTAATTCATTGGCAGCGCGTTGACGCAGTAAGGTCGACTGCACCGTTGCCGCAGCGATGCTGTTGTTGATAACCCAAGCCCACGGCTCAATCCCGGCACGGCGCAGATCCGCTTGCAGATTGGTCGCTTCCAGTACCGGCGTGGTTTCCGCCAGTGTCACCAACAACACTTTGGTTTGCTTCGGGTCTTGTAATTGCATCATCGGTGTCAGGTAATGCGTGCTGGAATTGCTCATTTGTCGGCTCACTTCACGATGATAAGCACCGGTGGCATCAAGCAACAATAAAGTATGACCGGTCGGCGCAGTGTCCATTACCACGAATTTTTTTCCCGCTTCACGGATAACGCGTGAAAAAGCCTGAAACACGGCAATTTCCTCAGTGCAAGGTGAGCGTAAATCTTCTTCCAACAAAGCCCGGCCTTTGGCATCCAGTTGTGCGCCTTTGGTTGCCAACACCTGTAAGCGATAACGCTCGGTTTCCGCCTGCGGATCAATACGGCTAACCGTTAGATTATCCAATGCGCCATTAAGGGTTTCACTTAAATGCGCGGCCGGATCGGATGTCGTCAAATGCACCGGCAAGCCGCGCCGCGCAAGCTCCACCGCGACAGAGGCAGCGAGTGTGGTCTTACCAACGCCGCCTTTACCCATCAACATAACCAGGCCATGACCGTCTTTGGCGATAGCATCAACCAGTGTCGACAAACTGGGCATCTGAATTGCCAAAGTGTTGGCTTCATTATCTGTTATTGTCGGCGCGGCAGTAGTTAGCAATTGTCGAAGGGCTTCAAGTCCAACCAGATTAAACGGTTTAAGCTCAAGGCGATCACACGAAAGTGCTTTGAGTACTGCGGGCATAGTCGTCAGTGCTTGTTGTTCGCGCTTACAAATGGCAGCGGCCAGCGGATCATGTCTGGCTTCGGCGGGCGGCAAAATTCCGTTGATGACCAGATATTGTTGTGACAAAACAATCGCCGCCAACTCTTCATGCGTGCGTGCGACTTCCCGCAACGTTGCTTGCTGGGCGCGTGCCACCAGAATCAGGCGACTACGCATTGGATCAGCCAACGCGTCAACGGCCGACTTGTATTGACTGCGCTGTTTTTCCAGACCTGCCAACGGGCCAAGACAAGAAGCGTCGCCTTTACCTTCATCCAGAAAACCGCTCCAAGCTCCAGGTAATTGCAACAAGCGAATGGTATGTCCGGTAGGCGCGGTATCAAAAACAATATGATCGTAAGTTGCCGTTAACGCGGAATCCGTCAACAAGGCAGTAAACTCGTCAAACGCAGCTATCTCGGTGGTGCAGGCACCGGAGAGTTGCTCTTCTATGCTGTTAACCACCGCGTCCGGCAATACTCCGCGCACCGGCCCAACGATACGATCCCGATAAGCTTGAGCCGCCGCTTGTGGATCAATTTCCAAGGCGGCCAAATTGGACACAGTGGGAATGACGGTAATTTGGTTGCCGATATTGACACCTAATACCTGACCGACATTAGAGGCCGGATCAGTACTAACCAATAATACCCTCCGCCCTTCATCGGCCAATTGGATTGCTGTTGCGCAAGCAATCGAGGTCTTACCTACTCCGCCTTTGCCGGTAAAAAACAAAAAGCGCGGTAGTTGCTCAAGAAACTTTAGTTCTGCCATGATTTAAACTCCAACAAGTTTACAGTTGCTTAGGATCGTGCATGAAATAACTTAACCATTTATACCCCCTCACCCCAGCCCTCTCCCGGAGGGAGAGGGAGCAAGATGCCAAGTTGTTTCGTGCGCATTCCTTAACTGCAACTGCTGTTTCCGCCGCAACAACCCGATTGGGATTTTTCTTCAGCCAAAGCAATACCTGTCCAACGGGATAGTTCGGCACGACTCGGATAACGTCCCGCCAAAGCCACTTCGCCGTCAATTAAAATCAACGGCAACGCCTCTGCACCGGAGCGTTCAAGAAAAGCTTTTACGAGGTTATTTTCCGCAAATTCCATGGGTTGTTGTGCCAAATTGAAACGCTCAATTTGAGCGCCGTTTTGCTTGGCCCAATCAAAATCCGCAGAAAAGCCAACCAACTCCTGATCGACATCCACACCACAAACGCCGGTACTGCAACACAAGGCGGGGTCAAATACTTGAATACTGGGCATACGTTATCTCTTTATAGTTAGGGCAGCAAGGTACTGATGCGATCCAGTTCCAACTTCAACTGGTCACGGTTATTTTTTAATTCGTTGAGCGGCAGCGCCAAAAATTGTTCAATGCGATATCGCAATATGCGATAGACCGTCATAAAAGCGGCATCAATTTCTGCATCAGACCCTTCAACATGGGCGGGGTCTTCAACACCCCAATGGCTGCGCAACACAGGGCCAAGATAAGCAGGACACGTTTCGTTGGCAGCATTACCGCAGACACTCAGCACAATATCAGGCGTCACCGGCAGATCATTCCATGATTTGCTAAAGTAACCTTCGGTAGAAATACCTTCCCTTTCCAACAAGGCTAATGAGCGCGGATGTATATAACCGGCAGGTTTGCTGCCTGCGCTCAGCGCTCGCCAACCTTGGGGTGCCAGATGATTAAACGTAGCCTCACCGAGGACAGATCGGCAAGAATTACCGGTACAAAGAAATAGGACATTCATGGTTAATGACTCAATAGTGTTTAAAAATTAATTAGCTTTTACAGCAATCCGGTGTCAACTCAGTGTCGAAACACTGTTCGGGATTACCCGCACAACATTCGGCGGTCAGATAAGCGATCAACTCTTGCATGATAACAAGGTTGGCTCGATAACGTTGATAGCGGCCTTCTTGGGTAACACTGAGCAAACCGGACTGCGTCAAGGCTTTAAGATGAAAAGATAAATTAGTGGCCGGCAGCGCCAACAGCGCGGCTATTTCGCCCGCCACCAAACCGTCCGGGGCATTTTTAACCAATAGCCGAAAGACATCCAGACGAACTCCGGAAGCCAGCGATTCAAATAATGTTGTTGCGAGTTGTTTTTCCATTGGGCAACTATACAACAATTATTGAAGTATTGAAATAATAATTATTCGCCGGGACTTTAAAAACACCTGAACTCATTATTGTCCATCAACTTGGTGGGAGCGACGCCTACGTCGCGACTAACGACTAACGACTAACGTTTCAACTCGCGACGTAGGCGTCGCTCCCACAACAGAGCTACCACACCGTTTTACATTTAAGCATCAACATGCGCTTAAGCATGGCCTGTTCCATTCTGTACAGACTTTCACGGGTGGCACGCAGATTTTCTTCTTCGGTTATTAATTGTTGTTCCAATAAGACGCTGATTCGCTCAAGATCTGTGTCTATCAAAAAATGCCGGGTGCTAATTGTTAACTCATTTTTATTAAAATAAACGACCGCTCCGGGTAACGCCAAATAATGCCAATTATCTGTTCCCAAACTAAAACGCGCCAAGCCAAAAATCAGCGTGGTCATAAAGCGGGCGTGATTGGAATGAATTCCAAAACTGCCCGTAGCATCTTCACCGACAAAAGAAGTAACGCCGGTAATGCGCTGCTCATGGGTTGCATCAAACAGGTTTAATATGAATGAGTTCATTACGTTTCCTGCATGGAACCGCGCATATAGCATTGCTCTTCAGACAAGTCATCATAGTGTCCTGCCAAAAAAGCTTCGCAATCCGTCAAGGTTTGCTCTAACGGCACTGACACACCGGTTTGTTTGGTGTGCTGAGCCAACACCGAAAATGGCTGGGTCAAATAACGTTGCAATTTACGGGCACGCATCACTACTTTGCGATCAATCTCGGATAATTCTTCAATACCCAGCATGGCAATAATATCTTCCAGTTCATGATAACGCGCCAGATGCTCGCGGACGCTTTGAGCCACCGCATAATGACGATCACCCAAGGTATGCCTGTCCATCAATTTACTGCTTGAACGCAAGGGATCGACAGCGGGATAAATGCCTTTACTGGCCTGATCTCTGGACAAAATAACCGTGGTATCCAAATGGCTCAATATCGCACTAACCGCAGGATCGGTCATATCATCAGCGGGTACATAAACGGCCTGCACCGAAGTGATGGCACCTTGCCGGGTAGACAATATCCGATCTTCCAGTTCCGCGACTTCTGTAGTGAGTGTGGGCTGGTAACCTACCGTAGCAGGCATGCGACCGAGCAGACTTGAAATTTCACTGCCTGCCTGTACAAAACGAAAGACATTATCGACCACAAACAAGACTTCTTTATGCAAGGTATCACGCAAGTATTCAGCATAAGTTAGCGCGGACAGTCCAACCCGAAAACGCACACCGGGCGATTCGTCCATTTGCCCGAACACCATCAAAGTATCCTGCATGACTGCGGCTTGCTGCATTTCCCGCCACAACTCGTGGGCTTCGCGGATACGTTCGCCAATCCCGGCAAATACGGAAACGCCTTTATGAATGGCAGAAACCGCATGAATAAACTCCATCACCAACACGGTTTTACCAACCCCTGCCCCGCCAAATAATCCGGTCTTTCCGCCTTTAACAAAAGGACATAATAAATCGATAACCTTAATACCCGTCTCCAAAATCCCGCTGATGCCTATGGCCTCGGATAATGGCAACGGTTTGGCATGTATATTACGAAATTCGTTTTGCGCCAAGGGGGGCAGTCCGTCCAGCGGTTCGCCGAATATATTTAACAACCGGCCCAGACAGTGTTCCGACACCGGAATCTGCAAGGGTGCGCCGGTATCATAAATAATCATGCCCCGACTCAAGCCGGCAGTACCATGCAGGGTAATCGCCCGGATATGGCGTTCATCAAGATGCTGATGCACCTCAAATAAATAAGTGCTGTGATCAAAACAGGTGCATAACGCTTGGCGCAAAGGTGGCAACCGAGAGCAATCAATAATTACCACCGGGCCATGCACTTCAACAATGGTGCCGATAGCTTGCCGATTTTTTTGTGGCGTCTGTAAATTATTCAACATGACACACTCGGGTTGTTTAACGGTAAGTAACTGCTCAAGCATTAAAAAATAGAACACAGATAAAACGGATCTGACTGATAGATACGGATAAGGGGGGGGGGTAATTTCATGAAAATATTGCCTATCAACGGTTAAGGTAAATCGCAATAAATAACCCTCACCCTATCGTTCCCACGCTCCGGCGTGGGAATGCCGACAGTGACGCTCCCGCGTCACGCAACGCGGGAGCGTTGCCGGATGAATTCCCACGCTGGAGCGTGGGAACTAGGCGAGGTCTTTTTCGACTAACAATAAAATCCGTTGAAACCCGTATAATCCGTGTCATCCGTGTTCTATAGATTGAAACCAATATATAAACAGGCTTTGCTAAAATTAATTGCAGTCCATCTTACTGTATACTGAGTATTGATCCAATGCCACGAAATATTTCATCTCTTTCATCCTAAAACAGACCCATCACAAGATCAAGCAACGACAATAATGGACATTATATTTAAAGAATACTGCAAAGTTGTCTGGCAAAAAAAAGGCTATTTCTTTATGGCCTTATTTGCCTTGGCCTGTTGCATCACGCTGGATTTATCAGCCCCCATTTATTATAAAAATATAGCCAATGGACTGGCTGCACCTTATTCCGAGGCAACGCTGGCGCTATTACTGGAAAATTTAAAAGTTATTGCCTGCATCTATGCGGGTATCTGGTTATCATGGCGACTACTTGAAATCGCCATTATTCCGCTCGATGGCGGCGGTGTTAATTTACTTGAAAAACGCTGTTTTGATGTCCTTAAAACACAAAAATATGCTTTTTTCGAGAACAGTTTTTCAGGCAGCTTAATCAAACAAGCGAACCGCTTTTCACGTTCTTTTGAAACGATTATGGACTGGTTTTTATTTCAGTTCTTCATGAATATTTTAGCGATAGTCATTTCATTCACCATCTTTTACCAGCAGCAACAAGAATTCGCTTTTTACTTCCTGGCGTGGGTTGGTCTTTTTGTCACCTGGAATATCGCCTATTCACTCTGGAAAATGCGTTTCGATCAAGCTGTCGCTGAAGCTGATTCGCTGGTTGGCGGCGTGTATTCCGATGCCATCAGTAACATCTTTATTGTCAAAAGCTTTGCCATGGAAGCCCATGAGCAAGCACGCATCAACAAGGCCTCGGATCTTGTTTACAAGAAAAAGAAAATCGCCTGGTTGTTTACTTTTATTTCTTTTGCCGTCCAAGGCTTAATGACTTTTGGTATTGAATTGCTGTTGGTTTACTTAATGATTCAAAAATGGACAACCGGCATTTTTCAGGTCGGCGAGTTTGTTTTGTTCCAGTCAATTATGCTTATTCTTATCCAGCGTTTATGGGAGTTTGGCCGTAATTTTAGAACTTTTTTTACCGCGTTGGCAGACGCGTCGGAAATGGCAGAAGTGTTCAGACAGGAAGATATTGAAAAAGACAGCGATCAAGCACAAGCCCACACTATCAGCAAAGGTGCCATCAGCTTTAACAAGCTTTGCTTTAGCTATAACCCGGTCAATCTCCGGCAAACCCGTTTGTTTGATAATTTCTCGTTAGATTTAAAAGCCGGTGAAAAAATAGCGCTGGTCGGTCAATCCGGTTCCGGCAAATCAACCTTAACCAAATTGCTGTTTCGCTTTCTTGATCCTCAACAAGGTACGCTTGCTTTTGACGGACTTGACGCAAAATCGTTTACCTTACATGCCCTGCGTGAACAAATATCGATGGTGCCTCAACAGCCCGATTTATTTCACCGTTCAATACGTGACAACATTACGCTGGGTGCCAATATTTCAGAAGAGCAGCTTATTGCGGTTGCCCAAAAATCCCGCAGCCTTGAATTTATCCAGGCCTTACCCGACCAATTTGATACCTTGGTGGGCGAACGGGGCGTTAAACTGTCTGGCGGTGAACGGCAGCGTATTGCCATTGCCCGCGCTTTTCTGGAAGATGCGCCTATCGTTGTGCTGGATGAAGCCACCAGTGCGCTGGACTCGTTAACTGAAAAACAAATTCAAGTCGCTATTTTTGAACTGATAAAAAATAAAACCGCCATTGTTATCGCCCATCGACTTTCCACTATTTTAAAGATGGATCGTATTATCGTTTTGGAAAAAGGCCGCATCATCGAACAAGGCACGCATCTGCAACTGCTCGCCAAAAAAGGCAAATACTACGCCATGTGGCAACACCAAAGTGGCGATATGCTGGTTGATTAAGCTTAACTATTTTTCACCACGAAGAAAAAACATAACGACTCAGTTTATTTTTCACCACGAAGACACGAAGAGCACGAAGATAAATCTTTCTTTTCTTCGTGTGCTTCGTGTCTTCGTGGTGATAATCTTTTTCGTGGTGATAATTTCTTAAAACTTACCGGCCGCAATCAAGGCATCCAAAATAACCCAAAAGGCATTTTTTTTGGTGCCAAAACTCCCGCCAGAAAAACCCATACCTTAAAAAACAAGCACCTGGAAAAGCTTTTTTTAGCTGTTTTTTTTTGCCAGAAATAACGATTGTTTTTTCCTAAAAACACTATATATTGTGCCAATAAATTAAAAACCATCTACATATAGACATTAAAACCTGAGTCATGCAAACCCTAAGGTGCTGATTTATGGTTTATTTTCACTTAATCCACACACTACAGTCAGGGATATACACCCATGCCAGCACAACTTCATGTCATCGCCAATACCGTCACGGAAATCCCTTTTCAAGACGCCTCAATGGATATTTGGGACACCAAATATCGCTTAAAAAGTAAAGATGGCATAGCACTTGATGGCTCCATTGATGAAACCTATCAACGAGTTGCCAAAGCACTTTCTGAAGTGGAAAAAGGTGCCAATAAACAAGAACAGTATTACAAAGAATTTCTCTGGGCATTGCGTCAAGGTGTTATCCCCGCAGGACGCATTATTTCCAATGCCGGTGCCTTGGCACATAAACCTGCGACATCAACCATTAACTGCACCGTGTCCGGCACTATCGCCGATTCCATGGATGACATACTGGGCAAAGTGCATGAAGCGGGGCTTACGTTAAAAGCGGGATGCGTTGCACCTAATACGCTGGTATGCACTGAAAAAGGTTATGTTACAGCAGTACAGGCCGTCACCGAGAAGCATCAACAAATTCTTAGTTATGATCGCGACTCACGCCTGTTTGAAATGCGCCCCATCCTAAAGCACATGACTACAGTAGTACCCACAGATGAAAATATTGAAATAGGTTCTCACCTCGGTACGCTCACCACATCAATCAAGCATCCCGTGCTTGTTTATAGAGACGACAAATTACAGTACGTTCGTGCGGATGAAATTAACCAATCCGATGCCCTGGTTCATTATCAACTGCCCTGGGAGGCTGATAAAAAATCAGCATTAAAAGCATGGTTTGCCGGTGCCCATCTGGGTGATGGTTCATCCTACGAAAAACACATAACTTACGCGCCTTCGCGTGAAAAATGGCAGATCAAGGCCAAAGCTCATGGTAAACGCCTGGTTTTTAAAATACGCGCGGCAGAGCGCGAAGTAGTCGAACGTTACGCGCACTTTTTTCAACGGTTTTATGATTGCCAAGCCAATGTAGTGCAAGCGGTTACGATCAACAATACAGCGGTATGGGATTTTACTGTCGCCAGTTTTAAAGCAAGTGCTGCAAGTGAATTGTTTGATAACCAATGCGGAAAAAAAAGCCACAATTTAAAAGTGCCCCAGTGGATTAAACAAGCCCCAGACCGCGTCTTTTTACCCTTCTTGGCGGGTCTCATTGATACCGATGGCACTATTTCTACAGAACGCGGCAGCGCAATATTAAGTTGTCAATGTGCGGCTTTCGCGGATGAAATTCAAAGTCTATTGGCTTTATTCGGTGTCCATGCGGCTATTACTCAAAAGAAAGAACGGTCACATGAGTATAACGGTAATATCATAAAAGACAGTGGTGGCTATAGCGTTAAAATATCTGATTCAGGGTTCTTGATTAAAATGTGCGCCTTTATGGCGGATAGCGGCAAAATAAACCGTATTAAAGACCATAAGTCTCAAGCGGGTCAATACGACCATTATGTGATGACTTCGGCCTTACGAGCCGCACTTGAAACCAGCCAATCCGAACTGAGCCATACTGAAAAACATACGCAGGGTATTTATCATGGCAAGCATAAGCAAGCGACGATTAGCCGGGTGTACCTGGATAAGTGGGCAGAAAAATTTCCCCTATTGAACAGTCATATTGATTTTGTCCGACAATTACGTCCGGTAAAAAGTATCAAGCGTAATCTGGATATCGGCGAGACCTTTTATGATTTTACTGTTGATAAACATAACAACTATTTAGCGGGCAATGGTGGTTTGGCAGTAATCCATAATTGTGGAATCGGTTATGAATTTTCAACCTTGCGCCCTAAAGACGCTTATGTTTCCGGTGCCGGTGCTTACACCTCCGGGCCGTTATCGTTTATGGATATTTATGACAAGATGTGTTTTACCGTCTCGTCAGCCGGTGGCAGACGTGGCGCACAAATGGCCACTTTTGATGTGGGTCACCCCGATGTCGTGGAGTTTATTCGCGCCAAACGCGAAAATGGCCGCTTACGCCAATTTAATCTATCGCTGTTAATTACCACTGAATTTATGCAGGCGGTAAAAAATGACCTGCCTTGGCCGTTATCATTTCCAGTAACAGAAAAAGAAGTCAAACTCGACAAGCTGAACTTGAAAGATAGTAAGCTCATTATCTGGCGTGAATTACCCGCCAAAGACGGCTATGTCGTTAATAGTGATGGACTGATCGCTTGTAAAATAACCAAAACCATTCCTGCACGCCGGTTGTGGGACATCATTATGAGCTCCACTTACGACTATGCCGAACCTGGATTTATTCTGATCGACAAAGTTAACGAGATGAATAATAACTGGTTTTGCGAGAAAATCCGCGCTACGAATCCATGCGTAACTGCGGATACCCGCCTACATACCCAATACGGTATGGTAAAAATTGGCGATCTTTACGCCAGTGGTACCGCCCTAAATGTGACGGTCGATCATCGCGCCCTCGGTTTGCAAGATAAAGGCACAACCACTCGGCCCGCCAAGCCCGCTTTTATGACGGCCGCCTCGGCAGATGTTTATCGAGTAACCACCAAAGACGGCTATGAAATTAAAGCAACCGCTTGGCATGACTTTTATACTAAGCGAGGAAAAATAAAATTAAAAGATTTAAAGCTAGGTGATAAGTTACTGATTCAATCAGGTAAAGGTCAGTTTGGCACACTAGGTGATAAAAACTTTGGCATGTTGTTAGGCTTAATTACTGGCGATGGTCATTTCACCAATCGGGGCAAACAGCAACAAGCCGCGATTATTAACCTGTGGAATAATGACCGGGTTTTCGCGCCTCAATTAGTCGCTTACATTAATCAATTACTGGCAACTTCAACTATAGCCACAACCAGCCTAAAAAAATCCCACACCGTTTCAGCGGTTGCTGTGCCCGAACGTAATATGATTATGATTCGCTCGATTTTATTAGCGCGACTTTTAGAATTTTACGGCTTTAATAAAGACAGCAAATTAAGCGTTCCAGAAGTCATCTGGCAAGGCACGGAAGATTGTGTGAAAGCTTATTTGAGTGCTTTATTTCAAGCGGATGGGACAGTTACTATTTCAGGAAAAAATAACACATCCTGCTCTATTCGTTTGGCTTCTTCTTATCCTGCGTTACTGAAAGATGTACAAACTTTATTGGCTAACTTTGGGATTTTTTGCCGTATCTATAAACGTCGTGAAGCTTCATTCAGAAGCTTACCTGATGGCAAGGGCGGACAGAAGGAGTATTCTTGCAAAGCGGATTATGAGGTTATTGTTGACGGACAATCCAGAGAGCTATTCATGCAGGAAATTGGTTTTTTGGGTGACGAAAAAAACCAAAAATATAAAGATTGGGTGGTTGGTAAAAAATTAATACAAAAACAAAATTATTTGACTGAGATCACTGAAATTAGTTTTATCGGAAAAGAAGCGGTTTTTGATACCACTCAGGCTGATCACAATACCGTTATTTTTAATGGCCTAGTAACCGGACAATGCGGAGAGCAGCCGCTTCCGCCTTACGGTTCTTGCCTGTTGGGCTCCATCAACCTGACCCGTTTTGTTAAAAAACCTTTTACTCAAGACGCGTATTTTGATTGGGATACTTACCGCAAAGCCATCCGGATTTTTACACGGATGCTGGATAATGTAGTCGAAATCAATGGCCTGCCCTTGCCCCAACAACGCGAGGAAATCATTAGCAAGCGTCGTCACGGCATGGGCTATCTGGGCTTGGGTTCAACGGTCACCATGCTGGGCATGAAATACGGTGATGCGCCTTCCTTGCACTTTACTGAAGAAGTGACCAAGACTTTAGCCGTAGAAGGCTGGAAAGCAGGCTTGTCACTGGCAAAGGAAAAAGGCCCCGCGCCCATTATGGAACAGTTGTTTGCTGTTACGGGTGAAATGTTGCACAAGCGCCCTGAAATGATTGCCGATGGTTATAAAGTGGGCGATGAAATTGCCGGTAAACTATTACACGCAAAATACAGCCGCTATATGCAACAACTGGCTAAAGAAGAACCCGAACTCATTATCGGACTTACTGAAACCGGTGCCCGCTTCACCCATCACAGCTCTATTGCACCGACCGGAACCATTTCCCTGTCCTTGGCTAATAATGCCAGCAACGGCATAGAACCGAGCTTTGCGCATCATTACTCACGTAACGTAATCCGTGCGGGTAAAAAATCCAAAGAAAAAATTGATGTGTTTTCTTTTGAGTTATTGGCTTATCGTGAAATGATCAATGCCAACGCCATGCCTTACAGTGACGATCCTGCACAAAAACTGCCGGATTACTTCATTGCAGCAGACGACGTGACGCCCAAACAACACGTTGATATTCAGGCCGCCGCGCAAAAATGGATTGATTCTTCCATCTCCAAAACCGCTAACGTGCCCACTGACTTTCCTTACGAAGAATTTAAGTCTATTTACGAATATGCTTACGACAAAGGCCTGAAAGGCTGCACCACTTTCCGCTTTAATCCTGAAGTATTCCAGGGCGTATTGGTTAAGGAATCCGATCTGGAAAACACCACCTATCAATTCACCTTGGAAGACGGCGAAGTGATAGATCTAAAAGGTAATGAAGAAGTTGAATATGATGGCGAAATGCACAGTGCCGCAAATTTATTTGATGCCTTGAAAGAAGGCTATTACGGTAAATTCTAACTTATCTGTAAGGGCAACCTCTTTTTGTAGAGGTAATCCCTTTTTGTAGGGGCAATCCCTTGCGGTTGCCCCCACCGCACAAAACCCATCAGGAAAAATATCATGGCATACGCAATTAATAAAAAAATTATCAGCTACAAAGTTATCAGTAACGAAGACAAAGCCAACGCAGAACAAGCCAAAGTTGAAGCTCAAAAACAAGATCTGGAAAGCATGCATGAAAATGTAGCGCGTCCGGAAATTCTGTTTGGCTCGACTTACAAAATCAAAACCCCACAATCAGAACATGCGATGTATATCACCATCAATGACATGATTTTGAATATGGATACCGAATACGAAGAACGCCGCCCGTATGAAGTCTTTATTAACTCAAAAAACATGGAACATTTCCAATGGGTACTGGCACTCACCCGGGTTATCTCTGCCGTATTCCGCAAAGGCGGCGATGCCTGCTTTTTGGTTGAAGAACTTAAATCGGTTTTTGATCCCAAAGGCGGTTACTTTAAAAAAGGCGGCGTATTCATGCCCTCGTTGGTCGCAGAAATTGGCTGCACCATTGAACAGCATCTAAAGAAAATCGGCATGCTCCAAAGCCATGAGTTGGATACTCACCAAAAACAATTCTTAAACGCCAAACGCAAAGAATTTGAAGCCATCCATAACGATACCTCAACACTCGACGAATCAGGGAGCTTTCCCGCCAAAGCCCTGCTCTGCGGAAAATGCCAAACCAAAGCATTAGTATTAATGGATGGTTGTATGACCTGCTTGAACTGTGGCGATAGTAAGTGTGGTTGATTTGTGAATCAGTAAATCTGATCCACCCTGCTTTTAATTGCTAGCTTCGATTAATCCTATTAAAATAGGATATTATTTTTTGGAGATTAAAAATGTTGCAATCATTAAGACGCGCCGGAGGATCATTAGTAATGACTATTCCAAAGGCCTTTATAGAGCAAAACAAACTTCATGAAGGCTCAAAAGTTAACCTAATGTTAGAGGGCGATCATATAACCATTACTGCACCCACTAAAAAAAAGCACTACAGTATTGAGGCGTTAATGGCTGAAATGCCTGATGGATTGCCCAAGGTTGATGGTTGGGACGAAATGCAGGCAACTGGATTAGAGGTTAATTAATGGCTTACCTACCTAAACGCGGGGATATTATTCACTTAACCTTTGATCCGTCTTCAGGTAAAGAAATGCCGGGCAAGCATTATGGTCTGGTTATCAGTGGCAAAATTTTTAACAACAGCGGTCTTGCGATGATATGCCCTATTTCACAAGGTGCTGCGGCTAATGCACGCTCTGCTGGAACGGTTGTTACGCTTATGGGTTCTGGCACTGAAACACAAGGTGCAGTACATTGCCATCAATTAAAGTCATTAGATTGGCGCGTTAGAAAATCTGAATTTAAAGAAATAGCACCTGATTTTATCATGGCAGAAGTTAACGGGAAGCTTGAAGCTATCTTGTTTGATGGTTAGCAAGTGACCAAGGGACAGGATTTTTCTCAACATAAGAAAATATGATTTTGCAAGACCTGATACCATAATTCTGTGCCCGACTACACGGCTACGGATGGGCTTCTGGTGAGCCAAAATACACACGAGCCAAAAATTTAAAAACTTGAACATCGAGTTCAAGATCGTCATGTTATACTCCACCCTACATTACGATTGCCCAAGAGAAATTTTTATGTCTGCTGGATGGCTTCTTGGCTCAATGAAGTCATTCATAAAAGACCGGATGAGATTGATTCATCCCAGCAATGGTTAATTGAATCGGGCTTATATAATGCAGTAGTTGATGGAAGTATTGATCATGAGACTTTGATTTGAATGTCTATGTTGAGACAAACTTTGTTCTTGAGCTAGCTTTTGACCAAGAGCAAAAAACACAATGCGAGCTAATTCTTAATCTTTGCGAGACAGGAAAAATTAATCTGATAATCCCGGCTTATTGTCTTGCAGAACCTCATGAAAAACTCACTCGTCAAGCAAATCATCGTAAAGAACTTCAGCGCAGTCTTGATAATGAACTCGTTCCTGCATGGTCACGCGCCCTGACATAGAAAGCGTGGCCTCAGTGATTAACTCTAAATGTTTTAAATCACTTTTTCCTAAAAGGCTACGAAGTGAGTCCAATGTTTTTGTAATGATAGTGTTCATGGTCAGAGCCTGTAGAGTCCAGCTTGAAATCCATATATTCTAGCCAATCTGGAATTTTATTTTGTCGAATTAGCTTTTCCGTTTGGCGAAGGTATTGCAGCCTACAAGACTGCTTATAAACTTTCAGAAATTAAACTTCCAATTTGCGTCGCTGTAAGCTCATACAGATAACATCCGTTGAAGGGATGGTATCTGTCGACAGAGAAATTATTTGTCTGAAAATGTATAGACGAGAAAATCTCGTGCAGTAAATTTGACGGTAAGTAAGTGATAGCTTATAATTTTGGTATTAGTTTTATTTCGTTATCGAAATCATGAAAATACCAAAAAAATTATTATCTATTAAAAATGTTTCAGAGCAGCTTGATCTTTCAGATCAGCGTGTACGTTCGCTTGTTCGTGATGGTTATATTATTGCAACTCGCGTAGGTCACTCTTGGGTTATAGCAGAGTCGTCTTTAGACGAGTACATTAATAAGCAAGGAGGGCCTTTACCTAAGGATCACTCTCGAACAGCAAATGTTCTTCCAAAAATTAAAGCGTTATCTTTTTTTTCTGGTGCCATGGGTTTGGATTTAGGGTTAGAGAACGCTGGCATATCTATGCTTCTTGCATGTGAAAAAGACAAAGCATGTCGACGCACTATAACTACTAATCGTCCAGATTTAGCTTTATTAGGCGATATTTGGGAGTATTCTGCGGATGATATTCGAAAGGCGGCTGGACTTGATATTACTGAAGAAATCGATGTTATCGTTGGAGGCCCACCGTGCCAAGCGTTCTCAACGGCTGGGGCGCGTCGTGGATTTAAAGATGAGCGTGGTAATGCCTTATTGAAATATATCGACCTTATTTTAGAATTGAAACCACGTTATGCGGTTATTGAAAATGTTCGTGGTTTGATTTCTGCTCCTATGAGCCATAAACCTCATGCTGAACGAGGGGATGATTGGATTCCTGGCGAAGGAGAGCACCCAGGTGGGGCTTTGTTATATATACTCAGCTTACTGCGAAAAGGTGGGTATGGTGTTAGCTTCAATTTATATAATGCGGCTAATTTTGGCGTTCCACAAAGTCGCGAACGTGTTATTTTGATTTGCCATAGGGGTGGTGAAAAAGTTCCACATTTAATGCCAACTAATTCACAAGATGGATCTTTTAATCTTCCCAGTTGGCGTACATTGCGTGATGCTTTAATTGATATGGACGATATTACTCATCATCATGTTGTTTTCCCAGAGAAGCGTTTAAGATTTTACAGGCTACTTGAGAGTGGTCAGTATTGGAAACATTTACCGGAGGACTTGCAGCAAGAAGCCCTCGGTAAATCTTTTTTTTCCGGTGGCGGTAAAACTGGTTTTTTACGGCGTTTGGATTGGAATAAACCATCATGCACTTTGGTTACAACACCAAACATGCCTGCGACGGATATTTGTCACCCGACAGAAAACAGACCGCTATCAATTGAAGAATATAAGCGTATCCAACAATTTCCTGATGAATGGGAGGTGTGTGGATCGCTTAGTGATCAATATCGACAGATTGGAAATGCTGTCCCTGTCGGTCTTGGCGTTGCTGTTGGTAAAGCTATTCTTAACCACATGGAGGGCAAAGAAAATTATGCGCCTTCTGGATTTTCCTTTTCTCGTTATAAGGATACTGACGAAGTATCTTGGGAGCGGCGTGCGCTTTCATTTCTTGATTTTAAAGTAGTAAAAAAAACGAAGAAGCCATTAGATCAAAACAAGGAAATTCAGACTGATCTATTTTAATTTTTCCAAATAATTTTTAACAAATTCATGAAAGCCTTCTTCTGATAGTTCATTTCTGGTGATGATTTCAGGAAATGCAGACCAATTAGAGCCTGGCTTTCTTGAGAATGTGCGATGCCATTTATCTATCGTTGTGCCTATTCTAATTGCACTGCTGGAAGAGTTTTCGGAGTTGTCTCTGTTTTTTACTTGTAATAATATCCAGTCTTCCTGCCCAACGGGTGGCTTCACAAAATCGACAGCTTTTACAAGTGAACCTGCGCACCATATCCAGCCATGTGATTCCAGGACGCTTGATAAGTAATGTTCTAATAAATTCCCAACAATGCCCTCAGCACCCATGGATAGGGCATGTTCTTTTTTGATACGTTCAAGAGACGTAGATTCAACATTAAAGTAATATTGAAGAACAAAACTTACCATTTCATCAGGAATTGTTGACGGTGATGCGGGTTTTTTAGGCTCTCGTCCTTTTGCGTAATTCAAAGCCGCTGAAATTATATATCCTTCCGATCCAATATCGGGTGAGTTTTTACCCCTTAATCTTGTTGCGGCTGCCGGATAAATAACTAAGAAACGAATTAAACCAGCAAACTTATTTTCAAGTGATGGATCTATTTCGCGGATTGCTTTACGAGCAACTGCATCCGCATTTTTAATAAAAATCATATATTTTATTTATTTTCTTGGTGACAATTAGAAGTAACACGCGTAAAAAACCGTTTTTAACTCTGCGGCTCGTGTGTGTTGATATTGTCTTAATGTAACAAGACAGCCCGATTGTCGCTGATTGTAAGCAGCTACGTCAATGTAAGTAATGAATTACAAACACATTATCCGATTTCTAGCTATAGTCTTTCAGAAATTAAATTTCCATTACATGAAGTTTGGAGTCCATACGGATAACATCCCTTAAAGGGATGGTATCCGTATGGATCGAGATTATTTATCTGAAAATCTATAGATACTTTTTCTGCTGTTTCCCAAGCTCCAGCTTAGGAACGAGCACGAAATAACCTGAGCAACTTTAATTTTAAAAATCCCCCCTAACCCCCCTTTTACAAAGGGGGGGAGTTAGATGTTACTTGGTTACATTATTTCATGCTCATTCCTTAGTAAACCAGTCTTGGAAGCTCCAGCTTCCCGAGACTGTCATCACGAGAAAATGTAGACAAAGATCATATAAGACCTAATAGCTGCTGTGGAACTTGATCAGCTGGTTGCGCAAATCGCCAGGGCAGAAGCCGGATTAGACGTTGATAATATCGAGGCGCAAGCCGAAGCTGAAGCCGCCGAACGGCAGGCGCAACAATCCGCCGAAGAAGCGGGTTTAACAGAGAAGCAGCCCGTACCTCCACGAGAAATAACACCGGAATTAAAGCAAGCCTTCCGACAAGCCGCCAAATTGATGCATCCGGATCGCGCCACCACCGATGCAGAACGCGTTCGCCGTAACGTGATAATGGCACAGATCAATGTCGCCTATGCAAAAGGGGATCAAGCCGCTATCGAAAAACTGATACTTGAATTTGGCCAAGACCCCGAAGCCATTACCGGTGAAGATATTGCCGCACGTCTGGTTAAAACGATTCGCCGTCTTGCTCAATTACGTCGCCGAATGGCAGAAGCCGAACAAGAAATTGCCCTTCAGAAAGCCGGGGAGTTGTACGATTTAATGGTCACGGTTACCGAAGCACTAGCAATGGGCGGCGATCCTTTAGGCGATTTGGCAATGCACATCATGCAGCAAATTTCTGAACGGAAAATTGAACTTGAAACGATCCGGCAACGTAGAGTTGCGGAAGTCAATATGTAGCTCGTAGATTGGGGTGAGGCAACGATGCCTCAATCATTGCTTGGCTTTAAGTGGATAAATATTCATTATATTTTAAAATGAACATCAAGTAGCTCACGATGAAACCAATAAACTAAAGCTTCTTTGAGAAGCTATTTTATTGCCAAACTTATGCTTGCGTACTATACAATAGTGATTTATTAAAGCGTAGAGGGGAATTTAAGATGACCACTAAAAGAAAACTAATCACTTTTGACTGGGCAATAAAACGCTTACTACGCAGTAAAGCCAACTTTGGCATACTTGAAGGGTTTTTAAGTGAATTACTTAAAGAAGACATCACCATTCTGGATGTACTGGAAAGCGAAAGTAACAAAGATAATAAAACAGACAAATTTAACCGGGTTGATCTAAAAGTACGCAACAGCAAACAAGAAATAATCATCATAGAAATACAATATGATCGGGAATATGACTACTTGCAGCGCATATTTTATGGGGTTTCAAAAACGGCCATAGAACACATGGAAGAAAACAAATCCTACGCCAGCATCACCAAAGTGATATCAATAAACATACTCTATTTTGATCTGGGTAGCGGTACTGATTATATTTACAAAGGCACTACCCGTTTTATAGGTTTGCACAATCATGATCTCTTGGAGCTTAATGAGAAACAAAAACAACTCTTCGAAAAAGACAGCATAGAATCACTGTACCCGGAATATTACCTGATAAAAATAAACCGCTTTAACGACATCGCCAAAGATACCTTGGATGAGTGGATTTACTTTCTAAAAAATGAAGAAATTAAAGAAAGCTTTACCGCCAAAGGCTTAAAAGAAGCCAAAGAAAAACTCAGTATAATGAAACTGCCAGAAGACGAACAAAAAGCCTACGAGCACTACAAAGACGACTTGCGTTATCAAGCCAGCATGTTTGAGTCCTCTTTTGGAGATGGCTATCATGAAGGAAAAACGATAGGTATAGAGCAAGGCATAGTACAAGGTATGGAACAGGGGATTCAAAAGGGCATACAACAAGGCATGGAGCAAACAACAAAAACGATAGCCTTAAAACTGCTTTTGCAAGGTGAAAACAAAGAAAATATAGCGGTCATAACCGGATTAAGCATCGCGGAAATAGAAAGCCTAAAATGAAACCACTGTTTTGCAGTAAGGAACGTACATGAAATAACTTGACCATTTATATTCCCTCACCCCAGCCCTCTCCCAGAGGGAGAGGGAGCAAGATGCCGAAGTTATTTCATGCACAATCCTAAGTATTCACATCCCCCCTTTGAAAAAGGGGGACTGAGGGAGATTTATCTAATAAAATCTCCCCTAACCCCTCTTTGTCAAAGAGGGGAACTAAATACTTACTTTTGCTTTAGTCATACCGAAAATATTATCAACAGGAGCATATCATGCAACAAGAGTTCTGGCACGAACGCTGGCAACTAAACCAGATTGGCTTTCATAACCAAGAAGTTAATGGTCACTTGCAACACAACTGGCCGTCCTTAAATATTGCGATTGGTAGTCGTGTATTTGTGCCGTTGTGCGGTAAAAGCAACGATATGCTGTGGCTGCTCGCACAAGGGTTTGAAGTCATCGGTGTGGAGCTGAGTCCGCTGGCAGTTCAGGCGTTTTTTGCCGAAAACGGGTTGTCGGTAACGATTCGTCAGCAAGGCAAATTTAGTGTTAGCGAGACAGAGGGTCTCAGTATTTATTGCGGCGATTTCTTTGATCTTAATGACAACGATCTGGCTGGCGTCAATGCCGTTTACGATCGTGCCTCGCTGGTTGCACTGCCGCCGGAAATGCGTGCTGCTTATGCTTTGCACATGCAGAGTTTGCTAAAGTCCGGAACGAAAACGCTGTTGGTGGCTTTCGACTATCCCCAGCACGAAATGCCGGGGCCGCCGTTCAGTGTGCAAACACATGAAGTACAGACGCTTTACAGGGAATGGTGCAATGTCGAATTGTTACAATCGGCGGACATTCTTGATCGGGAGCCTGGTTTCCGCAACAAGGGCGTGACCCGGATGCATGAACAAATCTATATTCAGACGGCCTTGTAGAATTTTTGTAATTATTCAGTCCCCCTCTTTAACAAAGAGGGGTTAGAGGAGATTTTATTAGATAAATCCCCCTCAATCCCCCTTTTTCAAAGGGGGAGGTGAATACTTACGAAATTTTTTTAAGCTTCTAACCTGTATTTATAAGGCTTCGCAATGCAAATTTTACTTAACTGTCTGGCTATAACTTACGCCCTAATCCATTTAACCAGTAACAGCCCGCCCCATAGCAGTGACAGTAACATGATGACAGATCCTGACATAAAGGCGGCTTTAGCCAGAATAGGGTGATAATTTAAAAGTCCGGATTCGGTTAACCAATATTACCGGTCGTGAAAACCAAACATAGACTTGCAAGCAAAAACAGACAAAACAAAGTCACCCAATGCCGTTAATTTAAGCATACAACGGGAGTAAAACCGCTTTAGCTGTTTTTACAGGCAATAGCTGAAGCGATTGCACTCCAGTTTTTTAAACAACTTACACTTAACTTAACGGCATTGAAGTCACACCCGTTCAAACTTCCTGACATAATCCACCAACTGTAAATTCTCCTTAATTTCATCATGTGGAATCAACAAATACTTCCAAGCCTTGCCACCATTTTTTAGCAGATACTCGCCTGCATTCTCACACCACTTTGTTGCTGCATCGGCTTTTGCTTGCACTTTGCTATCTGCCATTTCTGCTTGTGACTTGGTTTCCACCATCAACACATAGTCATTTGTTTCTGCGATAAAATCTGGAACATATTCCGGATGTTCTGCGCCGTCTTTGTAATAAATCTTAAATTGGCCTTTTGCCGGTTTAAACCACTTTTGCGCATCACGTTCCATAATCACAGCAAAGCGGCGTTCCGTGTCGGAATCAAATTTCTGAAAGGGATATAGGCAATGACTGAAGCCGCCAAACAGCATCTGCTTAATTTTGCTTTTATCTGTTACCGTATCGCGATATGAATGCACGGTTTGACCGGCAGCAACGGTATAAGCGCAATTCTTTAAGGGTGTAAAACCGTTATTCACAACCACTTCATAGGTATCGGCCTGCTCCCAAAAATGTTCCGCCATTTGGGCGCGGATGGTCTTGGCAAGTAATTGGCTGTTATTGCTCAAGACATTATTCACTTCATCGTTTGATGCCAGATAGCCTTTCAAATGCTTCACAGCTTGTGTTGCCAAGCCATAAATTAAATCGGCATGGTCATCATAAGAAATGTCGTCAAAATCAATGAGTGCGCAGACAATGTAATTTTCCGGCTTTGCTTCGCTCAAGCCAATTTGAGATGCCATTAATTCTTGCTGATTCGTTTCCAGGCTGTGAATCAGAATATCCCGCTCTGAAGGTTGCAGATTCAAGCCGCTCATATCCAAAGTAAAGGGTTTATAGCCATAACTGATTTCGCCTTTTGGCACAACGACGACACGCGGAATATCTATGGTTTGCTTCACCATCAGTGCAGTCACTTTTGCGACAATATCGGCAACGTCTACAGGAGTATCATCAGGTAACGATTGTTGACCACTGCTCAGATGTTCCGTGACAGCTTGGACAACAGAGGCTTGCACATGCCCATGTAATAACGCTTTGCTGGTGGCAACTATTGCCGGGCTGTGTTGAAACTTGTTCAATTCAGTCATGGCATAGTGGGCAACTGCCGTTTCTGCAACGCTATTAAACAACGGCGAGTTAGTGTTACCCAATGCCGGATAAGCCATACCCCCTACGTTGCCGCTAATCATCATTTCAAGATTTGAACTGACGGCGATACTTTCAGTTTTTACGTCATCTGAAGGTGCGTCAAGAATGACCTGCTTCAAGCGCAACGGATTGGCAGGATTATTGGCTTCATCAATTATTTCCTGAAAACGGTCATGCGCCACAATGTTTAAGCGATCAACAGCCGTCACGCCGGTACGTTTGCCATAAGGCAAGCGCAAACCACGGCCAATGGACTGTTCAATTAAGGTTCGCGCATTGGCGGCGCGTAACGGCACAATGGTATAGAGATTGGTGACATCCCAGCCTTCTTTTAGCATGTTGACGTGAATCACCACTTCCGTGGGTTCATCTGTGCTTTCCACCGCCAGTAACCGGTTAATCATTTCTTCTTCGGCAGCGCCGGTTCTACTGCTATCTACTTGAATTATTTTACCTTGGTAACGGCCATCAAAAAATTCTGTAGACTCCATCAGTTCCAGCAACTGTGCGGCGTGTGTCGTATCTCTGGCAATGACCAGCATAAACGGTTTAACAATGGCGACATCATTTTCACGCGCATAAGTTAATAGCTCTACTTTGGTCGCCTCATGCAAACGGATGCCGTCCATTAATTTGATACGTTCCACTTCTTCCTTGGTATGTTGTGACGCATCAAAATTACGTTGCGTGACCACGGCAGGCTCTTTGACAAAACCATCATCCATCGCCATTGATAAGGGGTAATCAACGACGACATTTTTAAACGGCACCGGCCCTTTACTGCTTTCCGTAAACGGAGTTGCCGTTAATTCCAGTCCCAGCAGCGGTTTCAATTCATTCAATGCTCGAACACCGGCATCGGCTCTATAACGGTGTGATTCATCCATTAACAACACCAGGTCTGGCAGTTCCGCCAAATAATTAAAGTAGCTATCGCCCAAGTATTCTGACAAGCGTTTAATCTTTGGCGACTTGCCGCCACGCACTTCGGAATTGATTTTTGAAATGTTAAAAATGTTGATGGAAATTGACGTGAACATATCAAGCGCACGCCCCTTTACTTCATAGTCATCGCCGGTAATGATTTTGGGTGAGTTGATGGCAAACTCGGCAATGCCCTTAAACACATATTTTTTGGTGTTGGGCGTAAAGTCGGCAATCAGTTTGTTATAGATGGTCAAGTTGGGTGCCAACACAAAAAAATTACTAATGCCATGCGCGATATGTAAATAACTGATAAACGCCCCCATCAATCGGGTTTTACCAACACCGGTTGCCAAGGAAAAACACAGGGACGGAAACTCCCGTTCAAAATCGGATAGTTTGGGAAACTCAAGTTTTAAGGTTTCCAACACGTCGGCAACATCACGTTTCGGATGCAGCATATCCGGTGACGCGGCAATGGCCCGCTGCAAAGCTTCCAATGAATCGCGCTGCGGTTTACGTAAACTCAACCGCCCTGAGACGGTTTGAAACACTTTATGACTCATGCGTTTTGCTCCTGATTTGGTAAACTGGCGGCATAGATTGTCAACTTTAACTCCATATCGGCAATATTTTCGTAAACCGGCTTTTTCCCCGATAACTTTTCACTTTCAGCTAAAATCACGTCCACACCTGAACCCCGTCTATCCATTAAATATTCACGTCCCAACCCTGAATCGCGCACCTGATAGTAACGGGAAAATAAACTGGCAAGCACCTCGTTACGGGGCATTGACATCATTTGCATCGTTTCAACGGTCATTGAATTAGGCAGTGCGCCGGGTGAATATAACTCTAACCTGTCCGCAAATAAATGTAAGCGAATACGACTATTACTCACCGAATAATCACGATGTGCCACCGCATTAACCACCGCTTCAAACACCGCACGTAAGCTATATTGCGGGTAATCAATACGCCCTAAAACCTTTCGGGCAGGCACTTTCATATTCAAGCGCACAAAATCAAAAGCATCCCAAATTTGCCTGTCCAAGGGGCCATCAAAGTCTTTAGCATCCACTTGATCTTGCGGATCATTAATCAAACCACTATAAGCAACGGCTTGAATATAAGCCGAAGGAAACCATTGCGTAGGTTTTAAGGTACATAACAAGACACCCGCCACGCTTAAGCGCGGCTCACCCTCGTCCTCTGCGGTTAAATGCAGGCGGTGCATTTGTATCGCCGGCTCACCTTCGTTGGCTTTTAAAAAATTGCGCATTAACAACGCATCGGCCTGGCTAAGCTGAGTGGTGGGTACCGCCAATTCTTCAAAACGCATTAAACGGGACTGACTGCGCTGCTGAAACAATCTTGCCAAGACCTCGGGTTTCATTTCACGCTTGGCATGAGCAACACGTTTAAAATAGCCATTGGGGCTTTTGTGCACCATTAAACTACGCAACACTTGCACGATAATCACGGGCTGTAATTGCCCTGCACTGTCCGACAATTCAATATGCCGAGTCATAATATCCAAGGGCGGGTCAATCTTGTTTTGACACAATTCAGCCAACCACTTTTCAACCGTATCCAAATCGGCATAAGCTATACCTAATACCGCTTTAGAATCATCCACCCCTAAAATTAAGGTGCCGCCATTGGCATTGGCCATAGCCGCTAATTCATCGGCCAAACTATCTGGATGAGGCGCATCAACTTTAGTCTGTCCACGCATTATCACGCGCTTAAATTCCAACGTAGAGTCTTCACCTAAACGAATGCGTTTTAACCAATCATTTCCCGTCATCATGTGCTGATTCCCATTTCAATCAATAGCGGTTATTCATAAGCATACAAATGTAGGTGCGAATTTATTCGCACAACACCGACTTTCCAACTCCCCATTCGCTATTTAAATCCGATAAAAAATTAATTATTTTTCAAGCAATATCAATATGTTGAGATAAATCAATTAATAAACAATT
>JBAXTQ010000259.1:0-5022 GCA_037130115.1 Methylococcaceae bacterium | reverse complement strand
GCATAGTCAGCCAACAAATTTAATCATCTAAAAGCAGTCGTGTTACTCGTTTAATCTGTCTTCAGGTTATAATAACTGAAACCAATAAGCAGGGTTATACGCCTTCGCTTTTTATGAGTCATTCAGCGGTGCTTACCGCTCTATTGCCTTTCGATAAAACCCAAAAACCTCACTGATTTCCATAAGAGTTGCCCAGATAAAATATGACAAAAAAACTTTATATTCAAACCAACGGTTGCCAAATGAACGAGTATGATTCCGATAAAATGCGGGATGTACTGCAAGCGTCACATGGATTTGAATTGATTGACGATCCAAAACTGGCCGATGTTTTACTGCTTAATACCTGTTCAATACGCGAAAAAGCACAGGAAAAAGTTTTTTCAGCCTTGGGTAAATGGCGCAAGATTAAAGACAAGCGACCCGATGTCATCATTGGTGTCGGTGGTTGCGTAGCCAGTCAAGAGGGTTCTGCCATTCAAAAACGTGCTCCCTTTGTGGACATGGTTTTTGGGCCGCAAACCCTGCATCGTCTGCCGCAACTACTCGACCAAGTCCTCAACAAACATAAACCCGTTATCGATATTTCTTTTCCTGAAATAGAAAAATTTGATGCCATGCCCGAACCGAGGGCAGAAGGCCCAAAAGCCTTTGTTTCGGTGATGGAAGGCTGTAGTAAATATTGTTCTTTTTGCGTAGTGCCTTATACCCGTGGCGAGGAAATCAGTCGCCCGTTAAAAGATGTTATTGCTGAAATTACCACATTAGCCAAACAAGGTGTACGGGAAATCAATCTATTGGGGCAAAATGTCAATGCCTATCGCGGCGAAATGGAGGATGGTGATAGTGCCGATTTTTCACTGTTACTGCATTATGTAGCCGCCATAGACGGAATTGATCGTTTGCGCTTTACCACGTCACATCCACTTGAATTTACGGATAGTTTGATTGAAGCTTTTGCCGAACTGCCACAATTGGTGGATCACCTGCATTTACCGGTACAAAGTGGCAGTGATAACATCTTAAAAATGATGAAGCGCGGCCATACCAGTGCTGATTACAAGGAAACTATCCGAAAATTGCGTTTAGTACGCCCCAACATTAGCTTGTCTTCGGATTTTATTATTGGCTTTCCGGGTGAAACCGATGCCGAATTTGAAGAGACTTTAGCGTTCATTGAAGACATTGGGTTCGATTTATCCTTTAGCTTTGTTTATAGTCAGCGCCCGGGAACACCCGCCGCCGATTTGCCTGATGATGTCCCGGCAGAAGTAAAAAAACACCGTCTGGAGCGTTTTCAAAACCGGATTAATGAAATGGCTATCACTATTTCCAACAGCATGATTGGTAGCGTGCAAACTGTTTTAGTCGAAGGCCAATCCAAGAAGAATCCGCTACAAATGCAGGGCAGAACCGAAAATAATCGGGTAGTCAATTTTATTGGCCATCCCAGATTAGCCGGACAGTTTGTCGATGTGCTGATTGCCGAAGCTTTACCTAATTCTTTACGGGGCCGACTTGTTGAGGCTTCTCTGGATAAAATCATTAACCCACTCTGATTTATCATCATGACTTCTCAGGAAATTTCTTTGCTCCCTGCCGATAATGGCAGGTTATCCAACTTTTGTGGTCAGTTAGACACGCATTTAAGACAGATAGAAAAACGTCTTCAGGTTGAAATAGCCAATCGCGGTAACCAGTTTAAAGTGACCGGCCTGGATGATTCGGTCAAGGCCGCTTGTGCGGTGATGCAAAAATTATTTGCCAGCACTGAAAAAGAGCAATTAACTGCCGAACTGATTCATTTAGCGATGCAGGATGCCTCTATTGATGGCATTTTAGAAACTTCGGGCGAGGTAACCGAACCAGAAGTTGCTATCAAAACAAAAATCGGCCTGATTAAAGGCCGGGGCGCTAATCAACAGGCCTACTTAAGAAAGATTGTCTCTCATGATATTAATTTTGGTGTAGGGCCGGCCGGAACCGGAAAAACGTATCTGGCGGTTGCCTGTGCCATTGAAGCACTGCAAAATGAACAAGTCAGAAAAATAATTCTGGTACGGCCTGCGGTAGAAGCCGGTGAAAAACTGGGCTTTTTACCCGGTGACATGGCGCAAAAAGTCGACCCGTATTTACGGCCTTTGTATGATGCCTTATATGAAATGCTGGGCTTTGACCGGGTTGAAAAAATGCTTGACAAAGGCATTATTGAAGTGGCACCGCTGGCTTTTATGCGTGGACGCACCCTGAATGACGCTTTTATCATTCTGGATGAGGCGCAAAACACCACGACCGAACAGATTAAAATGTTTCTGACTCGGGTGGGTTTTGGGTCGACTGCGGTTGTGACAGGGGATGTTACGCAAACCGACCTGCCCTCGGAAAAAATGTCCGGCTTGCGGCATGTGCTTGAAGTGCTTAAGGATGTTGAAGGCATCAGCTTTACTTTTTTTGGCGTGCGCGATGTCGTCAGACATCCTTTGGTGCAACGCATTGTTTCCGCTTATGAAGAGTATGAGCAAAAAAATAAAACCAACCCATGAATCTAATCGAAATCCAAACTATTTTTAACTCAAAAGGGCAACCTGACCAGGAACACATTCAACAATGGGTTGATGCGGCACTGGCAGGTTTCAATCAAGACACCGAAATCGTTGTACGCATTGTCGATGAGCGGGAAAGTGCCGAACTCAATGAACAGTACCGCCATAAATCAGGCCCGACCAATATCTTGAGTTTTCCCGTTGAAGTTCCAGAAGGCATTGAGCTGAACTTGCTCGGCGATTTGGTCGTCTGCGCTCCGGTTCTGGAAAAAGAGGCGTTGGAACAACATAAAACCTTAAGCGATCATTGGGCGCATATTATTGTGCATGGCGTCTTACATTTATTGGGCTACGATCATCTCGACGATGAGGAAGCCGAACTGATGGAAAATAAAGAAATAGCCATTTTAAAGCAATTAACCATAAAAAATCCCTATCTACAGGACAATCAAGAATGAGCGACGACCAACCTCCCAGTAGTAACCTCCCCAGAAAACGTTGGGTGGAAAGAATCACGCAATTATTTTCCGGGGAGCCACAAGATTTGGATGATCTTCTTGAAATACTACGAGAAGCGAGGGAAAACCGGTTATTGGATACCGATGCCTTATCCATGATTGAAGGTGTGTTGCAAGTGTCGCAAATGCGGGTCAGGGATATTATGATTCCGCGCGTTCAAATGGTCGTGGTGCCCAAAGAGGCCGAACTGGAAACCATTTATCCATTGGTCATTGAGTTTTGTCATTCGCGTTATCCTGTCATTGACGGGGATCGCAGTAAAGTGGTTGGCGTTTTGTTGGCCAAAGATTTACTGGCGCGGGTATTACAAAACAAGACCATGACGGTTCAGGACATCATGCGCCCCGCCTGCGTTGTCCCTGAAAGCAAGCGTTTAAATGTATTGCTTAAAGAATTGCGGACCAATGGCAACCACATGGCCATTGTGGTCGATGAATATGGACAGGCTGCGGGTCTGGTCACCATTGAAGATGTCTTGGAAGAAATCGTCGGTGAAATTGAAGACGAACACGATGATCATGACGATGAAGGCTATATCTTTCAGCGCAGTGCTAATGAGTTCATGATAAAAGCGCTTATTCCTATTGAAGAATTTGATGACTATTTTTCCACGCATTTAGCGGCTGATGAATACGATACCATCGGCGGCTTTATAGTCAGTCACCTTGAACACATGCCTAAAAAAGGCGAAAACCTCATTGTCGATAATATGCTCTTTGAAATAATTAGAGCGGATAACCGACGCGTACATCTGATAAAACTCAAAATAACCCGGTAAAAATCAATCATGAATAATAAGACAGTTTTAGTAACAGGCGGAGCCGGTTATATCGGTAGCCATGCCTGCATTGAATTACTGCAAGCAGGCTTCAAGGTGGTGGTGGTTGATAATCTATCAAACAGCAAGCCCGAATCGTTGACTCGCGTGCAACAAATAACCGGAAAATCACTGTCTTTTTATCAAGCCGATATTCGTGACAAACCAGCGTTGACTGAAATTTTTGCCAAAGAATCACCGGATACCGTGATTCATTTTGCAGGTTTAAAGGCGGTTGGCGAATCGTGTGAGCAACCGCAATTGTATTATCATAATAACGTCTACGGAACGCTGGTGCTTACCGAAGTGATGAGTCAGGCAAACGTAAAGCAATTGGTTTTTAGTTCATCCGCCACTGTTTATGGTGAATCTTCCTGTCCGCAATACACTGAAGATTTTGCACTGGGTGCCATCAATCCTTATGGCCGCTCAAAAGCCATGATTGAGGATATTTTACGGGATTTGTCGGCGGCAGATAAAATCAGCCCAACGGAATCTCCCTGGAAAATTGCCTTGCTACGCTATTTTAATCCGATAGGCGCACATGAAAGCGGACTGATTGGCGAAGATCCGAATGGAATCCCCAATAACCTGATGCCTTATGTTGCCCAGGTTGCCATTGGCAAATTAACGCAATTATCGGTATTTGGCGATGATTATCCAACCCGGGATGGAACCGGCATCAGAGATTATATTCATGTGGTTGATTTGGTTAAAGGCCATATTAATGCAATAGCGGCATTGAACAGCGAAAAATTCGAAGCGGGTGCTTGTAAGGCTTATAATCTGGGCGCAGGTAGAGGTTATAGCGTTCTTGAAATAATCAATGCTTTCGAAAAAGTAACAGGCAAAACCATTAATTATAAAATTTCTCCACGTCGGGCAGGCGATCTTGCAGAATGTTTTGCCAATCCTGATCTGGCCTTAAAAGAACTTGACTGGAAAGTGGAAAAAAACCTGGATGACATGGTAGCCGATACCTGGAACTGGCAGACTAAAAACCCTCAGGGCTATATTTAGGGTTTAGGCAGGACTAAAAAATGACAGCTCTTCTAACATAAAGATACCCTATGGATAAACGCACCTATACCAACCGCATAGTGGTTCTTGACACAGAAACCACCGGGTTAAATCCTCAGGAAG
>JBAXTQ010000258.1:0-5045 GCA_037130115.1 Methylococcaceae bacterium | reverse complement strand
CTCTCCCGGAGGGAGAGGGAGCTTAATGTTGCTTTACTTCTAAGTCACTCTATAACGACTTCTACCCATAATTATCTATGTAATCCGACGCTGGAGCGTCACCGACTGCAACGAGATAACCGGATTTTTTTAAATAGCGCCATACTGGCTTAATGTTGTAAGCCGGGATAAAATTCCAAATTAAGAAGATCTTCTTGAGCGTAAGGATATTGGGCAGGAAAGGCCGATTCTTCAAAGCCGGTTTCTTTGGCAGCCAGTAAAACAGAATCTATATAGGCATCCGCAATAAATTCTTCCAGCCTTGCATGTAAACTGGGATTATCTTTTAGCAGCCTTTGTAGCTGACGCCGTTGTTCTTTAATGGTGAGTTGCCAACTCCGGCCCCGAAAAGACGGTTGATAATGCCACTTTAAGAGATGTGCCAATAAGACAGCAAGTCGATTGATCAACTCTCGACGCTCCCTTGCTCCCATACTCTCTATCTCCTCAATTAAATATTTAAAATCGACATCAGCCAAATTACCGGATTTAAGAAGGCTAACCTGTTGCTGAGTCCACGCGTAAAAATCCAGATCATGAAGTAAAGAAGTTGTCATAACGCACTCCGTGATGTTAAAAGTTTGCTCATTGTATCATCCACCCGGAAATCATCACATTCCAGTAAGGCAGTACGCAGAAAATAACCCCCAGAATCAGCCAGGTTCCACGCTCCAACACCCTCTCGTTCCCACGCTCCAGCGTGGGAATGCAGTCCCAGCCGCTAATACTGCTACCTTAAATTTTAATTAATTTAATAATCAACAGGTTGCATATTAAAAGCAGGCAAAGATATGATCTTTTTAAAGCGACCAATATACGAAAAATCAACAAGTTAAATAGAAATAGAATCGCAATCTGTTCTTTTTAACACTTTTTGAATTTTATTTTTCCGCTTATTTAAAGCGCAACACATTAATTATTAACGTAAATATTTTTAAGGTAGCCGTATTAGAATCTGACCCCCATTGATTTTCTAGTTTCTTATAACACACCAGACAGCAAGCTCTCATAGGGAATTCGTAAACCATCATGCAGGCGCTTAACCATCCGCAGACTCAAGGAGCGCTTACGGTTTAACACCTCAGATACTCGACCACTGGAGCCAATATAAGCTTCAAGATCTCGTGGCGTAAGGCCTTGTTGCTCCATTCGAAATTTAATGGCATCAATAGGATCGGCCGAATTAATGGGGTAGTATTTGTTTTCATAGGCTTCCACCAAAGCAACCAGAACTTCCATTTCATCAGCTTCCGGTGTTCCCTCGTCAGCTTGAAAAATAACTTCAAGACGCCTAAATGTAAGCGCCAGATCTTCATCGTTACGGATAGGTTTAATATTCATTTATACTCCCTACATCAATCTTGTCATATTGCTCATGAGTATAGAGTGACTTAGAAGTAAAGCAACATTAAGCGCCCTCTCCCTCCGGGAGAGGGCTGGGGTGAGGGTGATCGAATGTCGCTTTACTTCTACATGGCTCTATACCAATAAATTTTACCCATGCAATGTTAGCCCTATATTGCATTTCAACTACCAGCCGGTATTTATTACCACCAATATTGAAAACCACTCGATTATTAGCGCAAATACTAGCACTTCCATACTGCTCTTTAACAGCTTGCGGAGACGTCCAAATTGCTTTCAATACTTCATCATGCCAACTTTCCAGCGGTGTACGAGAATCACTGTATTTCGCTTGTTCCCAGAAATTCTTTTGGTTAAGCCCAGAACTAGCCAATGGAAGCAGGGTACTACACCAAAAAATCGGCTACCCAATTAAGGTGGGACAGTTTAAAGGTAACTCGCAATAAATAACCTCACTTTATCGTTCCCACGCTGGAGCGGCACCGACATGGGCATCGCCCACAGTGGGAACGATAGGCTGGATTGATTACAGCTTGGTGACCTGCTCCAGCATATTCATCGCCAAGGCCGTTCTGTCGTATTTCTTCGCGGCTTCCAGACAGTGTGCCTGATAGTTTTTATAGGCTTGGGTATCGCGCCGCAAGCTCTGCAAATGTTCCACGAGTTGCGCTGCATTTTCCGGTTCAAAGACAATGCCTACGCCTTCTTCACGCACAATATCAGCTGACTCCCCCGCCACACCATGCAAAACCGGCAAGCCCATACCCATGCACTCAAACAGTTTGGCGGGAATTACCGAGGTAAACAAATCCGTCTTCCGCAGATGAATAATCGAAACGTCCAACAGCGACCAATAGCGTGCCACTTGTTCTTTGGGCACCGTATCGATAAACGGGATATTATCCAGTCCACGCCGCGCCGCTTCTTCTTTAAGCGCCTGCTTGCGGGCACCGTCACCCAACAAGAGAAAGTGAAACTTGTCGGCATCCGGCTGCGTGCGGATAATCTCGGCAGCGTCCAAGACGGTTTCAAGGTGGTGCGCCATACCCAAAGTACCCACATAACCCACTACAAACTTACCTTCCAAAGCCAACTCCCGCACCAACTCCGCATCTTTAGGCATGGGCTTGAAGCGGGACATATCCACGCCATTCGTCACCACCACAATTTTATCAGCGTCTATACCTCGCGCAATTAAGGTTTTCTTGAAGGAATGCGTCACGGAAACAATCAAGGCCGCCTTGCGATAAAGAAAGTACTCCAAACGCTCTAACGCCCGGATAACCAAGGACTCTTTCATTGCCCCTACCGCCACGATCGAATCCGGCCACAAATCACGCAACTCAAACACAAACGGAATCCGCTTCAAACGGCTCACCACATAAGCCGCGCATACCGTAAAAAATTGCGGTGATGTCCCCACCACCACATCCACACTGCGTACAAAAAGAGCCGCCAATGCCGCAGTCACCATAAAACTCTGATAATCCAGAATGCGCTTCACAAAACCCTCATTCGCGGTGATGTAAGACCACACCCGAATCACTCGAATGCCGTCCATTTCTTCGCTTTGCCATAACCGGTTATGATAACCGCTAAGCAAACGACCTTTGGGGAAGTTTGGCGCACAAGTAATTACTGTCACCTTATAGCCGGCTTTAACCCATTCGCGGCAATGCTCAAAAGTACGTGATGCCGGAGAATTAACCTCCGGTGGAAAATTGTCAGATAAAAATAGAATATGCATATCAATTCCAAGTCAATTCAAAACAGATTTCAGGGTTCTCAAATAAAACGTCGATGCGATGGCACGGTATCGACAAACCAAATTCAGGATGCCACACAGCACAAGCAACACGGGCAACACCACCTGAAACAGACCAATGCACAAGCCGTCCATCGGGCAATTGCAACTGTCCGGCCTGGTTTTTTCCAAACACACTCACCGACGGATGCAGATAATAACGAGCTACCGCCGTGCTAAAATCGCCCTCAATAACATCGACCACCTGCAACGCGAATTCATCCAATCGCCAATATCGGCGATGCACCGGCTTGCCCTTCAACCGTTGGTAACCATCGTGAGCGCAAGTCACCGTCAGCGCCTGCTCACCTTCGTTTAGCGCCAAACCGAAAGGCCGTGCCCGCCGGGCGACCCTAAAGCTGCCCCACACCTCACTTGAATCAGCGCTGTTGACCTCAACCGTGCTATGCGCCGATGTCCCGCGCTGGCGTAAGCGTTCCGCACCCAGCCCATAACAATAAGTTCCGGAATTTACCACCACCCGCTGCCCAAACAGCGACAACTCAAACGACAATGTATCTGCATGGGCATGGCCAGGTAAATAATCCGGCCCAATCCGTGCCACATCCAACAGCGCCACCGCAGCGCCCTGTTGCAACCGCACATAACCGGAATCGGCAAAGTGCGTACAACCCGACCTGGGCTCAATGGAGCTGACGGCCAAACCCAGCCGCCGCGCATAAGCCAACAACACCGCATAATTCGGCGCAATACCCAAGGCGGCATCGTTAAAAAAAGCAAGCTGCCCATCCGGGTGACTTAAACCCTCAAGCCAAGGCAACATACGCCCCGCCACCTCCCGCCATTGCAACACCTGCGCCTCTGGCACCTGCCCGGGCCACGCCTTGGCAGCATTCAGCAGATCCAGTAAATCTTCAAGAATAATCGCGTGATACATTGGGCTCAGCTCAAAATGCCCTCCATCTGGCAACACCTGCTCTAAAACCTCCCGACCCAGAATCTTCAGACCTTGCGCCAACCACGCCGCTGCTTCATTCCCCTTAAAAAACAGCCCAGCAAAAACCAGCGCCTTGGCATTCACAAACAGATGATTACCCAGCAAATGCCATTCGATATGCCGCTGCAACCACCGTGTCTGCACTGCCAGACTCTCTATCCACGACGGCTCCAGATTATTTCCCGCCACTGCCCATTTAAACCAATTTACCAAACGCAGTGATGTGGGATAAGGCTCCCAACCGTTGCCCACCCCCGGCGGATTCTCTGCTATCCAGCGAACTATCAACGCCCGGTGCCAGGCAAGCCGGCTCGATGCATTCAACGCATTTAAATCATCAAAATAATGTAGATTGTAAAGCCACAACTTGTCCTGTACCGGATTGTTCCAATCAGCCGCACAACGTAACTGACCCACCGTATGAAGAAAACAAAAAGAATCCGCGCTTAACCGGGAGACAGGCCGCTCGGCTGAATTAACCCATAACCCTAAAGGCAAATGATATTGAGGGGCAGGATCACACTGTGGCTTGGCCGGATTCAACTGCTGCCAAAGCCGCCCGTAGAACTGCACAGGCCGCAGATAGCGCAAGGTATTAACATACCGAATCAGTTTCGTTATCATATAAAACTACAGAGACCGGTGGAATTTGCAACCCCGACTGAAACGTTTAACACCATCCTCTCGTTCCCACGCTCCAGCGTGGGAATGCAGCCAGTGACGCTCCAGCGTCACGCAACGCGCTAGCGTTGCCGGATGAGTTCCCGCACTAAAGAGTCACCACTGGGTGCCGGCAAAGGAGTTGCAACCCCGACCAAAATGCTTCCTCTCGTTCCCACGCTCCAGCGTGGGAATGCAGCCAGTGACGCTCCAGCGTCA
>JBAXTQ010000257.1:0-5053 GCA_037130115.1 Methylococcaceae bacterium | reverse complement strand
TCCCTCTGGGAGAGGGCTGGGGTGAGGGAATATAAATGGTCAAGTTATTTCATGCTCGTTCCTTAGCTTAACGGCATTACCTACGATACCTTCTTCAAAGAGAGGGCAGCGCGAGGATTTCAGGTTGGGATGAGGGGTGTGGACTTTATTCGCCTGATCCTATCCTATCCAGCAGGAGAGGGCGCTTGTGCTAGCTGTAGTTCACTGTTCTATTGGGCATAAAAGTTGTGTGAATATCAATGCCTTTAGTCTGAAGTTACAATCTGTTCTATACCTGATTTCTAATTATTAAACGTTAATCCTGATCCCTTAATCATTTATATTAAAAATGAATTTACATTCCCAAGACAACTCATCTGTTGGATTAAAAAACCCCGTCACCCTCTTGGCTCTTTGGGTTTTTGCGCTGCTATTGCTTGGCTATACCTTTAAAAGCAGTCTGGATATGATGGTTAACACCTGGATAGGCTTGGAAGAATATAGCCATGGGTTTTTTATACCCGTTATTAGTGTTTATTTTTTATGGATTCGGCGTCGGGAATTAACGTTTATTGAGAACTTTAAAGAGGCAGTGCCGGGATTTTTCATTTTAATCATTGGCTTGATGCTAGGGTTTTTAGGCGGATTGGCAACCTTAAAAACAATTGAACAATATGCTTTTATTATCACCTTAACAGGCATTTTTACGATTGCGTTTGGCTGGCGTGGGTTGCGTGTCGGTGCAATACCCTTGTTGTTTTTGATATTTATGGTGCCGTTTCCTGCATTTATTCTCAACAACCTGTCGGCAAAATTACAGTTGATTTCATCCTGGTTAGGTGTTGAGTTTATTCGTGCCTGCGACATCATGGTTTTTCTTGAAGGTAATGTCATTGATTTGGGTACCTATAAATTACAGGTAGTAGATGCCTGTAGTGGTCTTCGCTATTTATTTCCTTTGGCCAGTCTTTCTTTTTTGTGCGCTTATTTGTTTAAAGGCCCCTTTTGGCAAAAAACCCTGGTTTTTCTTTCTTCAATGCCGCTAACCATTTTCATGAACAGCTTTCGCATTGGCGTCATCGGCATCTTGGTGGACAACTGGGGAACAGCAATGGCAGAAGGCTTTTTGCATGATTTTGAAGGCTGGGTTGTGTTTTTGTTGTGTATGGTTTTGTTATTTGTGGAAATGTGGCTATTTTCCAGGCTCAGCGGCAAAAAAACAGCCTTTAATGAGCTAGTGTTAATTCCTAGTGAGTGGTCAGGTGATACAAAACAGCCTAATCCTGAAGCTAAATACAATAAATCGATAGTACTGTTGTTATTATTAATGGTGGGTAGCGCCATCGCCTCCAATTTTATCCAAGAGCGGGAAGATATTATTCCTGCTCGCAAAGCCTTTCTTAACTTTCCATTACAGATGGGGAACTGGCAGGGACGTAATGACTACCTGGCTCAACATTATCTGGATGAACTTAGATTAACAGACTATGCCATTATTAACTATGTGCAGCCAGAATCAGGTAGTAGCATTAACTTTTATAGCGCCTATTATCAGGCTCAGCGCAGGGGTGTTGCAATGCATTCTCCCAAAGCTTGTATGCCCGGTGACGGATGGCAAATTACCGAGTTTGGACAACGTAACTTTCCCGATATAACAGTTGATGGTGACCCGCTTGAATTAAATCGTGCAGTTATCCAAAAGGGTGAGAGTAAGCAATTGGTTTACTACTGGTTTCAACAACATGGACGCACGTTAACCAATGAATATTTAGTAAAATGGTATCTATTTTATGATTCCCTGATTATGAACCGGACTGACGGGGCTTTAATACGGTTGGTTACCAGTGTCGGAAAAACTGAAGACATTGAAAAAGCAGACCAACGCTTACAAGCTTTTATGAAGCAACTGGTACCTGAATTGCAGGGTTACATACCCGGAAAACTGGCCGCTCAATAAGCAGGCTAAGGCTTAATGCCTTTAAGTTAAGTCAAGTTGTTTAAAAAAAACTGGAGTGCAATCGCTTCAGCTATTGCCTGTAAAAAAGCTAAAGCTTTTTTACTCCAGTTGTACGCTTAACTTAACGGTATTAATGTAAGACTGTTTTAGTTCACCACGAAGACGCGAAGAAAGTAAAAACTTCGTGTCTTCGTGGTGATAATCTTTTTTATTTAACCAACCAACAGAAGTAATCATGACTAAAAAAGTTGCATTAATAACCGGTGTTACCGGACAAGATGGTTCATACCTTGCAGAATTATTACTGGAAAAAGGGTATGAAGTTCATGGCATCAAACGGCGTTCATCGCTTTTTAATACGCAACGGGTTGATCATATCTACCAAGATCCCCACATCACAGACCCCAAGTTTTATCTGCATTACGGTGATTTAACCGACAGCTCCAACTTAACCCGTATCTTAAGTGAAACCCAACCGGATGAAGTTTACAATCTGGGTGCCATGAGCCATGTGGCGGTGTCTTTTGAATCGCCTGAATATACCGCTGATGTTGACGGTATTGGCACGCTGCGATTGCTTGAAGCCATCCGCTTTTTAAAGCTGGAAAAGAAAACCCGTTTTTACCAAGCCTCCACTTCAGAGCTTTACGGATTGGTACAAGAAATACCGCAAAAAGAAACCACCCCGTTTTATCCGCGTTCACCGTATGCCGTTGCCAAGCTTTATGCTTACTGGATTACTGTCAATTACCGTGAAGCTTACAACATGTATGCCTGTAACGGGGTGCTGTTTAACCACGAATCACCACGCCGGGGTGAAACCTTTGTGACCCGCAAAATAACCCGTGGCCTGAGCAATATCGCCATGGGCCTGGAGCAGTGCTTATTCATGGGCAATATGGATTCACTCAGAGACTGGGGACATGCCAAGGATTTTGTGCGCATGCAATGGATGATGATGCAACAAGAACAACCCGAAGATTTTGTTATCGCCACCGGCGTGCAATACTCGGTACGGCAGTTTATTGAAATGGCCGCCGGCGAACTGGGTGTTACAATCCGTTGGGAAGGCGCAGGCGTTGATGAAAAAGGCATTGTTGACGAGATTCAAGGCAGCAAAGCACCGGGCTTAACAGTCGGTCAAACCATTGTCGCCATTGATTCGCGTTATTTTAGACCCGCTGAAGTAGAAACCTTGTTGGGTGATCCCAGCAAGGCCAAAGAAAAATTGGGTTGGGTACCGCAAATTACTTTGCAGGAAATGATCGCTGAAATGGTCGAGTGTGATCTTGATGAAGCCAAAAAACATGCGCTGTTAAAAGAGCAAGGCTTTAACGTTGCGGTTAGCCGGGAATAAACACATGACCGATAAACAACAAAAGATCTATGTCGCCGGACACCGTGGCATGGTGGGAACCGCCATTGTTAAGCAGTTACATGAGGCGGGCTATCAAAACACCGTCGTGCGCACCCATGCCCAACTTGATTTAACCGACCAGGCTGCCGTGCGTGATTTTATGCAGGAAGAAAAGCCACAGCAAGTGATTCTGGCGGCTGCCAAAGTGGGTGGCATTCATGCCAACAACACGTATCCGGCTGAATTTATCTACCAAAATCTGATGATGGAAGCCAACATCGTTCATCAAGCCTGGGCGATTGGTTGCCGGCAACTGCTGTTTTTGGGCAGTTCGTGCATTTACCCCAAACTGGCCACTCAGCCCATGCAAGAAAGCGCCTTATTGACCGGCACCCTGGAAACCACCAATGAGCCTTATGCCATTGCCAAAATTGCCGGCATCAAACTGTGTGAATCCTACAACCGTCAGTACGGCACCGATTATCGCTCAGTAATGCCGACTAATCTTTATGGCGAAAATGACAACTTCCATTTAGAAAACAGTCATGTTATTCCCGCCATGATCAGAAAGTTTCATGATGCCAAAACCGCCCAAGCCCCGACTGTTACCCTCTGGGGCACCGGCACTGCCATGCGCGAGTTTTTGCATGTCGATGATATGGCTGCTGCCTGTTTGCATGTATTGGGCTTAAGTAAAGAACATTATCAGGCTTGCACCGAACCCATGCTGTCACATCTTAATGTCGGTACCGGCACCGATGTGACCATCCGTGAACTGGCGGAAACCATTCAGCAGGTCGTAGGGTTTAAAGGCGACATTATCTGGGATAGCAGCAAACCGGATGGTGCGCCCAGAAAACTCATGGACGTCAGTAAAATCAAGTCACTGGACTGGCAACCGCAGATAACGCTGACCGATGGCTTGGCCAGCACCTATCGCTGGTTTGTTGAACACCATGGTGAAATTAAGGCGCAATAAATTCCCTGATTAGCAAGGAATTCAGTCAGAGCCGTCATACTGGCAAGGATGCCAGTATCCAGTCACATGGATGTGAATATATGGCGCATTACTTGGATTTTAAGTATTTACCATCAACCATACGTGGCTCTGAATTCCTGCTTATCAGAAGGAATGACGAGGCTTTTGGTTTGGCTGAAGTATCTTGCTAATCAGGTTGACTAAATGGAAGCCCCGTAGGGCGTGCCGTGTGCGTCATTGATTTAAAACAACAGCCTACTCACGGAACCCATCTTTGGGTATAATCACCCAAAAATTGATGAGGATTGTATAGCTGAACAGGACAAGCGCATAGCGAGCATGGAAATTTTGTAACTATTCAGTCCTCCCTCTTTGACAAAGAGGGGTTAGGGGAGATTTGTTAAATAAATCCCCCTCTGCCCCCTCGCTTTGCTCTCCCCCTTTTTCAAAGGGGGAGGTGAATACTTATGCCTGTAAGGCTTAACTTTGGCAGCACGCATAAAATATCCTCCCAAGATACGCCTAGTTCCCACGCTCCAGCGTGGGAACTCATCCGGCAACGCTCCAGCGTTGCGTGACGCGGGAGCGTCACTGTCGGCATTCCCACGCCGGAGCGTGGGAACGATAGGATGGGGTTATTTATTGTGAGTTACCTTTAAACTGTCCCGCCTTAAGCGGGTAGCCTCTTATTTAAAACTGTTGATTTTAACATGGCAAACTAACTACGCTGCTCTTAATTTTGTACGCAAATGTACGCATTAAGTAATTCGCTTTCCGTTGA
>JBAXTQ010000256.1:0-5066 GCA_037130115.1 Methylococcaceae bacterium | reverse complement strand
AAAGAATAGCCATCAAAATCACCAACTAAGCCAATTTTATTTTGAAAACGCGTAAAAGAATTGGGTAAAAAACTTTTATTATTTACAAAATTTTGAAATTTTATTTTATCAAAAATTTCAAAATTTTCAACTGAACTAAAAAAATGTTTTTTAGTAATGAACTTAAACTTTCAAAACCTAATGATGCTTTTTTTAAAAAAATAATTCAATTAATTTTTTATTTAATTTTACGCTTACTTTAAAAAAAAATGATATAATTATATTTTATACAATTAAAGGCTAATAAAAATGACTGATTTAAACAATAAGAACACTGAAAAAAATAATTGAAATGGATGATATGTTGATTTCATTTGTGCTTAATGAGTGCGGAATGAATGGCTCTGTAATGTTGATTGTTAAAAATGTCAATGGTGTCGATGTCGAGGTTTTTGCTGTAGAGTTTATTGAGAGTATGCTTCATAACTTGCCCGATTATGTTCTAGACAAATTAGAGACTGTATCATCTGATGCTGAATTACGAGACGCTCTTAGCATAATAATCGATCAGGTTAAAAGCTTATCCTGTTTTGCTAACGAAAATTATTATCGTTCTATCGATAACCCTTTATCCCGTTCTGCATGTTTTGCATTTTTAAGCACTACTCGACCATCAAATATTTTATTGAGTCTGGCAACCTAACTCCTAGTTTTTTTTATTAAATAGATTCTAGTGCATTATTTTTTAATATCACAAAATAATCAACAAGTCAGATAAAAATCAATATATTAAAATTAAATAAAAAATTGTTAATAATAAAAAAATTACATTATGTTAAAGGCTAATGGGGAAGGCAGATTGGGAATATGAAAAATGTAGAAGGAAATCTAAAGTTATTAAATAAGAATGGTTAAAGCGGGGAGAGTCTTAATTAGCGCTCTTTATGAAAAAGAGCGCTAAACTATATTTTAATTTTCTTGGTGATCTTCGTAATCGTCTGAGTGTGATTTTGAGTCTTTAGTCATCATGCCACCCAACATCTTGTCATCGCTTTCAGAAACAGGGAGGCCTGTAGCTTCGTCATACTGTATTTCTATATCTTTCAATGGTTTTCCAGAATCAAGATAGTCTTTAAACCATTTCGACTTTCTACCGCGACCTGAAAAAGTTGCTCCATCTTCGGGGTTGCGATACTTTGGTCGAACAGTTTTTTTAACCTTACCGCCTTTTTCAGTAAAAGCGGTAGCAGGAATAGGCTTCTCACGGAGATCTTGAAAAGTAACGCTGTAGCCGCAGCTAGCTGCCATTGCCTCAACTTTTAATTTCATTTCATTGACTTCAATTTTACGTGCCTGTTTTTTAAAACAGGCCATCTCTGTTTCTGCTTCAGCGATCACTGAGCTTGTAAGATTGAGGTTCTTAATTTGTTCAAGCAAATCATGAAGCTTTTCAGCGTCTGTTTTTTGATTATTTTCTGTCATATTATCTATCCAATAATTTAATTTTCTTTACTATAACATAAAAATATTTAAATTATTTTGAAAAATTAATAATATTTATTTTGTGAAAGTTTAAGCCCATATCACTATGTGCTTAGAATAAAAAAACTGATTGTGAGCAAGAAAATAACCATTACTTTGTTTTTGGGTTAAAATGGCCACATTCATTATGGTATTTTTGCATAAATCTTGTTGAAATTAAGTTAATATATTTTGTACGCTATAATCTATATAAATGTAATTAATGGAATAAATGAAAAATGACTAAACAATTATTTGGAGACGTAAATAATATAAAACTGGCAAAAATGATTAGATTCCAGTTACAACGTATAAAGATTATTTTAGTTGCATTTGAAAGCAGGCCGCATAACACAGAATATGCGAAGATTTTCTATGCATATTATTGCACCCTTCATTTTGTGGCAAAGTCGGGTAAGAGAAAGGCATTACTGCCTTTCCCTCCCCTAAGAACCGTGCATGCAACTTTTGCTGCACACGGCTCAAGCCTTTATAACCCCTGTTTAACCAGAGGCGGCAGTCACTTTATTGTCACGGCTGTGCATTTGTCTATAACACTTCGGATGTAATAACATGAGATTTAATACGTTGCTTTTACCGCCGTCCGTTTTACGTTGGATGTAATGGATTTTCCATCCTGTTTCCTTCGTAATCTTTTCGTGACAGTTCGGGCACAGTCCTTCTTGCATATACCAAAGAATGAGCAATTGATTTTTTCCTCTGGGGCTATCCTTCATTTTCAGGCCGAACCTGTTTTCGAAGTATTCTTCCCATGCATGATCAAATGGATTGGCTGCACCCTTTATTTTGGTATGACGACGGATAGGTGTGCCGCTGGCCTTAACCAACACTACCTTTTTCGCACTGCCGTCCTCACTATTTACCGTAGAGCCAAACACCCAATTGCGTAGTCCTTCACTCATAAAGTATTTGTCTTTTATCCATTTGCGTGGTTTGTTTGGATGTCTTCGACAAGCCCATTGCCAAAGCTGTTTCCAGATGGCGCTATCAACTTTATTGAACGTTTCCTTTGCCACCTGATGTTTATGATAGTCCGCACATCCCCTGATGACGGGGTTAAGCAACCTAATCAAGTTTTCCTGTTTTGCTGTCCGGTTTTCTTTGAAAATCATGAGGATTTTCCGTAGGAATGTTTGCACATTCTTTTTCGCAGGTTTGATGAGCAGTTTCTCGCCATACTTGCGTACGTTCCACCCTAGAAAATCAAAGCCTTCTTCAATATGCACTATCTTGGTTTTTTCTTCGGAAAGGGATAAGCCCCTTTCTCTCAGGTATTCCACGATGATTGCCCTTGCTTCTTCCAGTACTTCTTTCGTTGCACCGGTGATGACAAAGTCATCGGCATATCGGATGAAATTGATTTTAGTTTTGCTCCTTTTTATGGCGTTGGTCTTTGCACCATAGTGCTTTTCCAATTCGGCTTCTATGCCGTCTAAAGTCATGTTAGCCAACGTTGGGGATAGCACGCATACGCGCCAACTTAAGCGATAACACATTGATTATGAACAACTTACACTCATAGCTCTACAAGCATCCAAAAATTGAAAAACAGTTGCTGGCAATGTTTGTAGCTTACGTTTTCTGGGTCGCTCACAGATTGCTTTTATAAAAGCAGCCTTATCTTTTGCCTGTGCAGGCATGGAAGCCATAATCAGACTTTTGACTTCACTCGCTAATAAATGCAATATACGCCACGGCGTATGTGTGCGCTCAGGTATCATGCCGGCGGGAAACAAGTTAAGCCGTCGATAAGCTATTTTCTCAGTGACAGCCGCATATAACAGCTTGCCATGTAAATAGAGTTCTGACAGGACACTGCCTTTAGGCGCACGCAGCCGGTCAATATCCAACAAACTTTTCAGGCGTTTTATAACCAGTTCCACTTGCCAGCGAACACGATACAAAGCGGCTACCGTTTCAGTGTCGAGAATATCGACCGGCAGTGTCGTCAATAAAAACACAGCGTTTAACTTGGCCTCCCTCCTGTGTACTCCAAATTGCCCCATCCACACCGGCGGTTTTCTTGTCTTTATTTTCAGTCACTCGTTTAACAGCCAATGCTTTCGCACTGCGTGAGTGAGTTAGCAGCCATTGCAAGACTTTCACAGTAATATTGCAGGCCGTCATTAACAATTATCTGACTTTTTTTTAATCAGCAGTGCTTTATATTGAAATCAAAAACCGTGCCAAAATATTAAATCCCCCCGGCGTTTGGGCTTTTTTGGGGTTCTTTTTTAACGCAAAAGCGTGTTTTGTTGTGCTGTCAAGAGACGCCTGGCCGGTGTTATTGATCGCTAAAATCAATATAGTCCTTGACATGGTATAATGGTTGTGGTGGTAATAAAACGAGATTATCACTTATGCAACTTTTTAACTTAAACCAACCCAAACAAGAGTAATTATGATAAATTTTGATGAAATACTGAAGAGACGAGACGCTATGCTTGCCCAGACTGACGCACTAGATTTCGATGTGCTTGCTGCTGAAATCGATGAGAAACTGCAATCGAGCGACATGCTTGTCGTGCAAGATGCCATCAGAATTTTGAGAGGCTTAAGGCGGCAAGAAATAAATCAAGATGATTCCGAATACCATTTATATGCAGCAGGATTCGCCTCTGCGTTGACTTTGCCTCTAAATGATGGGGTGTTCCCGGATCCGAATATAGATTATGAAACCGAGGATTTCACCTTCGCATCGAACGAAATACCTGCACAGTTAGATAATTTGATCAATGGTTTTCTGAATGGCTTAATTTATAAAATAGTTAAGTGCCCTCGGAGCAAAAATACCAGCCATCTTGATTTTTTTGGCTAACCGTCACAGGCATTTGCATTCCCTGGACTCTAGAGGCCAGCACCCTGACTCCTATCTTTGGGAAACCGAAGCTGGCGAGGTCTGGATGAGGCGCTTCGTATTGGCGGTGATCTTTAACTTCGGGATGCAGGACGGTATCGGTGCGGATGCCCTATCAAGATTTTTCAGGCAAGTCCGTATTGACACCCATGTAGGCGTATCCGCCACTGCCACGCTAGGTCTGCTCAACAGAATGGAAAACTTGCCCATCTATTTTCAAGATTTCTGCGAGATATCCTTGCCGCCTGCGACACGTAAGTCTGTATTGGCGATGAAGATGAGACCTTCTTTGGTAGTTTGTTGATCCTGGTGTTGGTGGATCTGTCATCGGGGTACTTGTTGCTGGAAAGCATTGCGGACGACCGCAGCTTTGACACCTAGTTCACCCAGGCCAAACCCCGTTTGGAGGCACTGGGGACTGATGTTGGCCATGTCATCAGTGACCGTGCGAAAGCACTGTTTTCTAATAAATTGACCCCGGGTCTTCTGCTGGGATAACACGAAAATACCGTTTCTGCTGTGCCTACGCCGGCCTTATGCTTTATCGCTGCGACCCCGTTAGCGTTATTCTTTTCGAATAAAAAAACACAGTAATAAAATTAATTTAACAAAAAAAGAATAATTAATACTGTGTTAGGACTTACGCATTGACAGAGACAATATAATATGCTTAGTATATTTCAGTCAA
>JBAXTQ010000255.1:0-5166 GCA_037130115.1 Methylococcaceae bacterium | reverse complement strand
TGGGCTATATCTTATCTCGTTTTACAGAAGCCAAAACAAGTATTATAAGAAATTTTATTAAACAAAACTTATTAAGCTCATCCAAATAAATCAATTTTAGAGCTTTACTTAACATTAATATTCCTGAAGATACTTTATCTATGGTTTATACACTATGGTAACTGCACCATAGCAGATAAAACCAAAATGATAAGCAATACCCCCGAATTATTAGTTATATGAGAAACAATAATGAGCCACTTTCCGAAGATTCAAAAAGCGCTAAAAATACAAGGACGGTCATTGGTATTTCGTGATGCCAATCAAGCGGATGCGGCCTTTATATTGAGTTTGCGTACTGATAGCCAAAAATCGCGCTACTTAAGTGCAGTGGATGCCGATCTTGATAAACAAAAAAACTGGCTTAATCACTATGCCGAGCAAACTGATCAAGCCTATTTCATTATTGAAAGCGTGGAAGGCGAACCTTTAGGCACCGTGCGTCTATACGATGCGCAAGAGCAAAGTTTTTGCTGGGGTAGTTGGATACTAAAAGAAGGGGCACCACAAACAGCCGCCATTGAATCGGCATTGATGGTTTATGCCTACGCGATTGATTATTTAAAGTTTCAATCTGCTCATTTTGATGTAAGTAGCGGTAATGAAAGTGTGTGGCGATTTCATGAGCGTTTTGGTGCAATAAGAATAAGTGAAACAACCATGAATTTTTCATATAAAATAAGCTTTGAAGACATTTCAACAGCACAAAAACGTTACAAAAAATACCTCCCTCAACATATAAATATAACCCTATAAACCCCAGAGAATATAATCAAATGTCCAACCAAGATTTTAAAGCTTTTATAGATAGTTCTGCCATCATAATGCCCGGTGCCTATGTTGGTTTAGACGTTATCATTGAAGATAAAGTAACTATTGGACCTAATGCCGTTATTCTTGGAAAAGATGACAGTAACTCGACAACTGCTGCGGTAATTAGAGCCGGTGCTGTCATTGGGGCCAATGCAACTGTTTTAGCGGGTGTGACTGTTGATATACGGGCACTGGTTAAACCTGGCTCTGTTGTTACTCGATCAGTACCACCATTAGCTATTGTTGAAGGCAATCCAGCGATCATAATTGGCTATGTTTCAACGGCTATGAGTATAGCTGATAATCAAGACAATGATAAAAAAGGATTAACACAATATTCCAAAGTAAATAACGTTACTTTAAGCAATTTGACATTAGTCTCCGATCTACGCGGAAATCTGTCAGTAGGGGAGTTTGAAAAAGAAATACCTTTTAAACCAAACCGCTATTTTTTAGTTTTTGATGTACCGACTGCCGAAACAAGAGGTGAACATGCCCATAAAGTTTGTAAGCAATTTTTAGTCTGTATAAAAGGCAGTTGTAATGTTGTTGCTGATGACGGCGTTAACAGAGAAGAATTTGTGCTGGATTCACCTGCGAAAGGGCTTTATCTTCCACCCATGACATGGGGAATCCAATACCATTATTCGCATGATGCCTGCCTGCTGGTTTTTGCCTCTGAATATTATGATTCTGCAGATTATATTCGTGACTATGACCAATTTATTGCAGCAGTTGCGAAACAGACTGATGCAACTAATTAAGTCCGCATGTAGAAAATACACACCAGGATCGCCTAGTTCACACGCTCCAGCGTGGGAACGATAGGGTGGGTTATTTATTGCAAGTTACTTAATTATTAAAAAATAATCATAACGAAAGTTATGTCCAAAAAATAAACTTTACCGGCTAAGAGGAGATTATCTATGTACGCTATAGAATTTGAAGCAGATGTTCAGAATGGACTCATTAAAATACCCAGCCAATATAAAGAACTTGATTCCAAACATCTCAAAATAATTGCCCTGCTTGATGATTCAGAAACCATTAAGCCAATGCAAGAAAACCAACAATTTACCGATGAATATATCAATGACCACTGGCGAGAACTACTGATGACTGGCTTAAGTAATTATGATGAAGCGTATTATAAAAGCGATCAATACAAAGAAGATCGTGGAAATTATTTAATGGAGAAATATAAGTGATTAATGTTTTGCTAGATAACAATATCATCATCGACAATTTTCTTGGCTCGAGATCAAACCTTTTTCCAACATCAAAAAAAGTCTACGAGGCGTTATTCGATAACAAAAGTTATGATGTTTATATTAGCTCGTCGTCTTTAGATAACATCGAATATGTTTTATTCAGCGAACTTAAAAAAACAATTAATCTATCGAATAAACAAACCAACGCAGTTGTCCATGCAGCCATTAAAGATTTATTAACGCACGTTAAAATTGCTAAAACACCTTCTTATATAGATATTGACTATGACGACATAGAGGATTCACAAATCATTGCCTCAGCAAAGGCAACAGATTCAAAGGTTATTACCCGTGATGTCGGTATGATAAAAAAATACCCTGACATTGCAATGCATGCTGATGACTTTATAAATCAGCACCAAGAACATGCGGCAAATATACCATTCCTCGACCTTAAAGCAACCCAACAAGAACTCAGTACCGAACTGGAACAAGGTTTTGACCGGGTACTTAATTCCGGTTGGTACATACTGGGCTCGGAAGTCGATGCTTTTGAAGCAGAATATGCCGCCTATTGCGAGGCAAGCTATTGTGTCGGTGTGGCCAATGGTCTGGATGCCTTGCATTTGGCGTTATTGGCGTTGGATGTAAAGCCCGGTGATGAAGTGATTGTACCGTCCAATACCTACATTGCTACCTGGTTGGCTGTTAGTCAGTGCGGTGCAATACCGGTTCCGGTTGAACCAGACCCACAGACTTACAATATTGACCCCGCCAAAATTGAAGCCGCCATTACTCCTCGCACTAAAGTTATTTTGCCGGTACATCTGTACGGTCAACCAGCGGATATGGATCCCATTTTGGCAATTGCCAAAAAACATGGCTTACGGGTATTGGAAGATGGCGCACAAGCGCACGGTGCCCGCTACAAAGGTAAACGACTGGGCGGTCATGGTGATGTAGTAGCCTGGAGTTTTTACCCCGGAAAAAACCTGGGTGCTTATGGTGACGGCGGCGCTATTACCACCAATGACGCGGTCATTGCCGACCGCATCAATGTGTTGCGCAATTACGGCTCCCGCGTTAAGTATGTTAATGAGGTACGCGGCTTTAACAGTCGCCTTGATCCACTCCAAGCAGCTGTCTTGCGGGTTAAGCTTAACGTACTTTCTGAATGGAATACACGCAGAACCGCTATCGCCAACCGCTACCATAACGAACTGGTAAATACAGGCTTACTTTTGCCTTTCGTTCCTGAATGGGCGGAACCGGCCTGGCATCTTTATGTGATACAACATCCGCAACGCGATGCTTTACAAAAACAACTTAGCGATGCCGGGATTGGATCTTTAATCCATTATCCTATTCCACCCCATCTTCAAGGCGCTTATAGCGAGCTTGGTTTTGGCAAAGGTGATTTTCCATTGGCAGAAACTATTCATCAAAACGTACTTAGCTTACCTATTGGGCCACAATTGAATATGGCGCACGTTGAAACGGTTATAGCGGCACTAAAGGCAATAACGAGTTCATGAGTGATAAAGTAGCCTCTTATCGTCGTATTCTTAAAACCTCGTCAATCACGGGTGGCTCTTCAGTTATCAATATACTGATTGGGCTGTTTCGCACCAAGGCACTTGCTTTATTATTAGGTCCGTCGGGGGTAGGTTTGGTCGGGCTTTATACCGGACTGATGTCTACAGCCGCAACCATATCTAATATGGGCGTCGGCATGATAGGTACACGCCAAATAGCGGCCGCCATTGCCATCGATGACGAAAAAGCCTTAGCCATTGTTAAGCGAGCCATGTTTTGGGGAGTATTAATACTGGCAACGACCGGTGCGCTAGTGGTATGGTCGCTACGAGAAATACTGGCGGTGCAGGTTCTTGGCAGCATTGATCATAGTTGGGTAGTTGGTTGGCTGGCATTAGGTGTGGCGTTATCCGTTGCAAGCGGCTCACAAGGAGCAATTATTCAAGGTATGCGCCGTATAGGCGATATGGCAAAATTAAGTGTTTATAGCGCTATCATTAATACCGTATTAGGCATTGGCCTTTTATGGCAATGGGGTAGTATTGCTATGTGGGCCTTTATTTTAATAGGACCGCTGTTTAATTTTTTATTGGGTCATCTCTATGTATCAAGATTACCCAAAACAAAAATCGTGGCTATTAGCCTGCAAGACATAACCGAACAATGGAGAATATTCCTGCGTTTAGGGCTTCCCTTTATGGGAGCTGGCTTAATGCAAACGGCTGTGCAGTTATGGATTAGAGTGTCCGTCAGTGATCAACTAGGAGTTGAGGCCGTCGGTCATTTTCAGGCGGCTTGGGCTATTTCAATGCAGTATATCAGCTTTGTATTGGGTGCCATGGGGGCTGATTATTATCCGCGTCTTAGCGGTATTATTCATGACAAAATAGCCGCTAGCCGTTTGGTTAATGAACAAACCGAGGTGGCTCTTTTACTGAGTGCGCCGATTTTTATTGCCATGATTGGCCTGGCACCCTGGGTTATTCATCTACTCTATTCATCCGCTTTTGCACCGGCTATTGAAGTGTTGCGTTGGCAGATACTGGGTGATGTTTTGAAAGTGGCTAGTTGGCCTCTGGGCTTTGTTATTCTGGCAGCCGGCGCGGGCAAGACTTTTTTTTGTACAGAAACGTCGGCTTTACTGATAATGGGTGGTTTAATTACTGGTCTTTTACCACTATTGGGATTACAAGTTACTGGTATCGGATTTTTGGCTTGTTATATTTACTATTTACCTGTGGTTTATTTTTTCGCGTGGCGAAAAATTAACTTTAACTGGACAGGCACTGTCTTTTCCCTGCTTTTAGTAACGTTGATACTTTGCTTTGCCGTGATGCAATTATCAATAAATACTCAATGGGGCATAGTCGCTACAGTATCTATATCAAGTTGTTTCGGATGTTTTACGTTATTTCGACTAACAAAGATGAGTAACGTTGATGGGCCAGCTACCAAGCTAATCGCCAAAATACATGCGAAGAAAATAAGAAAACGATAATTATATAAATACAGAGTAACTATTCAGTCCCCCTCTTTGAAAAAGAGGGGTTAGGGGAGATTTTATTAG
>JBAXTQ010000254.1:0-5273 GCA_037130115.1 Methylococcaceae bacterium | reverse complement strand
ATACAATCATCAAGATTGTAAGTTTAATCTTCCTGATTGTTTGTACAATCATCAAGATTATAGGTTTAATCTTCCTGATCGTTTATACAATCATCAAGATTATAGGTTTAATCTTCCTGATTGTTTGTACAATCATCAAAATTATAGGTTTAATCTTCCTGATTGTTTGTAGAATCATCAATATTGTAGCTTTAATCTTCCTGATCGTTTATACAATCATCAAGATTATAGCTTTAATCTTCCTGATTGTTTGTACAATCGTCAAGATTATAGCTTTAATCTTCCTGATTGTTTGTACAATCGTCAAGATTTTTTGAGGGTAAATAAGTTACCCCTGTTTAACCTTGGTTGTCGATGAATCTCGTTGAAATCTATTGCATAACAACAGGCAATAAAAAACCCGCTAAGCCTTACGACTTGCGGGTTTTTATATTTCTTTGCACATCTCGAAACCTTAATTTGGTACCGAGGGCCGGAATCGAACCGGCACGAAGTCACCCTCACCGGATTTTGAATCCGGCGCGTCTACCAGTTCCGCCACCCCGGCAAAGAAAGGACATTATAAAGACACTTGTTAAAAAAAGCCAGTTTATTTTTAAGGTGAATTCATTGGCTTAACCTGATACTATCACCGGCTATGAAAAAAAGTGATTTTAACTACCTGTTACCCGATGCGTTAATTGCGCAAAAACCCTTGGCAGAACGCGATGCCAGCCGCTTGTTGTGTATGGAACGAGATACCGGTGAAATAGTCGATCGGCTATTTACCGATTTTATTGATTTAATACACGAGCAAGATTTGCTGGTATTTAATAATACCAAGGTAATTCCCGCTCGACTGTATGGCACCAAACAAAGCGGTGGTAAAGTCGAGATTCTGATTGAACGTATTGTTGATGATCATCATGCCATTGCTCATGTTAAAGCCAGTAAATCATCAAAGCCGGGGACCTTGATCAAGCTGGATCAAGGCTATCACTGTGTCGTGCAGGGCAGGGCGGATGATTTGTTTGAGTTGGAGTTTGCCGATGTGAACTTACTCTGGCTGTTGGAGCAAATCGGTCATATTCCGTTGCCGCCTTATATTACCCGTGAAGATGATGAATCTGATTTTACACGTTATCAGACGGTGTTTGCCAAAGAACTAGGCGCTGTGGCCGCACCGACAGCCGGTTTGCATTTTGATCTGGCGATGATGGATAAAATTAAAGCCAAAGGCACACAAACGGCTTTTGTGACCTTGCATGTGGGTAGCGGCACCTTTCAGCCGGTGCGGGTGGAAGATTTATCCGAACACTTGATGCACAAAGAATATTTTGCCGTATCCCAAGCCACTGTGGATGCGGTACGACAAACCCGAGAAAGAGGCGGACGGGTTATTGCCATTGGTACAACGGCAGTCAGGGCATTGGAATCCGCCTCTAAAGCTGGTCAGCTTGAAGCCGGTTTCGGTGATACGGATTTGTTTATTACCCCCGGTTATCAATTTAAGTCAGTCGATGCCATGCTGACCAATTTCCATCTTCCCGAGTCTACCTTGTTGATGCTGGTTTCAGCGTTTGCAGGTTACCATCCGATTATGAACGCCTACAGTCATGCGATTAATGAATCTTACCGATTTTTTAGTTATGGCGATGCGATGTTTTTGAGTCATTGAAATAGTGAGGTGGCTTAGGCTTGGGCGGCTATTTTAGCTAAAAGCTGCTCATAGTTCGCTTTTACTTGTTTTGTCTCGGGATGATCTTTGCCTAGGAGGCTGTCCGACAACAGGTCAAAGCTACAAACAATTCTACTGCCCTCTGGAAAATTTTAAATTTCCAGAGGAGTCTGCTTTAAAAATAACGCACAAGCTATGTTGCTAATGGGTTATTCATTCCTTTTTACGGGTTTATTTCATGATTCTTGCCCTTCTTTATGCAATTACCGCTAAATGACTGAATTCTGGACGGTCTACTCTCCCGTAAAAACGGCTTTGACACAATTTTGATATTGTGTGTGGCACAAAGCAGAGAAAACTCCTCCCCACTCCTCGTCCGATAAAGCAATAATCGCTTGCGCGTATTATTGCGGGGCGGTCCTTTTGGCCTAAAAGTCAAGGTCTTAAACCAGTAAGAAGAATTGATAATTTATCGATTTCTAACACATACGTTAATTCTTTTAAGCTATAATTTAATCTCACAATACTTATAATTTTAGGAATAATTTATGAAATATAAAAATTTATCTGTCATTCTTGCTGTTGCAAGCCTTGGTTTTCCAGTCATTAATGGCGTTGCGCATGCTGAAAAAGTCGGCACCTTATCAACAGCTCCCGCAACAGAGACTGCGGCGGCTGCAGCTTCTAACGGCAACGAACTCGACATGTTTCGTTTCGCGCTGGAAATGGATAAAGAGGACTTTGTCAAGAAGTCGTTGGCGTTAGATCCGGTGCAAGAGAAGAAGTTTTTGAATGTATATTATGTTTTTAACGCTAAATTGAAGGGGTTAAATGACAAGCGTTTAGCGATCATTGCGGACTATTTGAGTAATGTTGATAAATTGACAGACGCTAAGGCTGGCGAACTTGCAAAACGTACGATTGAGTTTCGCAAACAGCGCATCGCACTTGACGCAAAATACTACAATGCGGTAGCAAAAGCGACCACGAAAACAATTGCTGCGCGTGCTCTGCAAGTTGAAAGCTTTTTACAAGGTGCGGGCGATGTCATTATAGGCTCTAAACTTCCTTTGATGCCAAAATAGTCAGTTCGGCAGGATGAAGGGAGTTTAGCGAACTTCATCCTGCGCACTATACACAAAAGCCCTTTATGCCTTAATCTTCTTATGGGTTTTTTTTTACCAAAAAACCGTAAAGCCTTTTCCTTCAGGTGCATAGGTATCTACACAACTTTTTCGCATAATAAAAACAATGAGTTGAAAACCATCAAGCTCCCTCTCCTGTTGGAGAGGATTGGGGTGAGGAGAATAAAATCAAGCAGTTATAGAGCCATGTAGAAGTAAAGCGACATTCGACCACCCTCACCCCAGCCCTCTCCCGGAGGGAGAGGGAGCTTTATGTTGCTTTACTTCTAAGCCACTCTATATATTCCCCTCATCCCAACCTGGAACCCTCGCTTCGCTCTCCCTTTGGAGAAGGAGCTGTAGGACTTGTGTAGATACCTATGCCTTTAGGGCGGGGAGGATGTCAACTTGAGACCTTTTTAGTCCGCACACAACGTTAATATGCTGAAATTTATCAAATGGTTATTACTGGTATTGTTATTGACAGGCACCACTGGTTGGGCGGTGTTGGCGATTTATTTCGGTGATTCCCATAGCAGCCCCCTACAGACGGCGATAGCGGCGGCTTATGCTGTGTTTGGCCTGGTGACGGTGGTTGGTTTAGGCTTTGCACGTTGGCGCAAACGTTTGTTGGTCGCTTATTCAATGCTGTTTATTGGGGTTGTGAGCGTTTGGTGGTTTGCGGTGAGTCCTTCCAATGATCGGCAATGGCAACCTGATCTGGCCACACTGCCTTACGCTACCATCGAGGGTGATTGGGTAACGCTGCATAATATCCGTAATGTTGATTATCGCAGCGAATTTGATTTTTCACCGGCCTATTACACCAAAACCTACGATTTAAACAAGCTTGAAGGGGGGGATCTGTTTGCTGTTTATTGGATGGGGCCCGCCATTGCGCATACGATTGTCAGTTTTAATTTTGGTGATAAGGATTATCTGGCCGTTTCCATAGAAGCCCGTAAAGAGTTGAATGAAGGCTATTCCACGATCAAGGGCTTTTTCCGGCAGTACGAATTGACCTACATCGTGGCCGATGAGCGTGATGTCATTCGCTTGCGCACCAACTACCGCAAAGATCCTCCGGAAGAGGTTTATCTCTACCGAATTCAAGGGCGTAAAGACAATGCGCGTCGCCTGTTTCTTGAATATATAAGAAAGATCAATGAGCTGCACGATAAACCGGCATTTTATAATACCTTGCTGGACAATTGCACCACGGCCATCTGGTTTAATACGCGGATTAATCCAGAACATTTGCCGTTTTCGTGGAAAATTCTGTTAAGTGGCTATGTGCCCGAGTACCTCTATCAATCCAAGGTATTGGCAAATGACATGCCATTTGATCAGTTACAGCGTCAATCCCATATCAATCCAGAGGCTCAGGCCGCCGATCAGTCACCTGATTTTTCCCAACGTATTCGGCGGGGGCTTGAGAAACCTTTGTTACAGTGATGGTTAGCGGCTGTTGAATATCAGGCTACCACAAAAAGCGGGACAGATAAAAAAAACCGGCCTGTTGATTTCGGGAGCGCTGAGCCCCAGCTCGGCATAGTCACCCATAGTCAGTAATCGGTTTGACTATCCCGTGCCGAGCCGGAACTCGGCGTTCTCAGAAAGTTATTTGTCCCGGCTTAGTGGGTAGCCAAAATCCTGAAACCGGCGAATGGGAGTAATTTTTGTGGCAGTTTTCTAGTCTTTAGCGGGTGTTTAAGCGACCCGCAATTCTTCGTGTAGTATCTTGCGCAATGTCTCAACTGTCAGCGGAGCAGACTCAGGGCATAGGCTATTGCGCAATGTTTCATTGATAAGCGTCTGATAACCCTTTCCGCTTTGTGCCGCACGCTCACGGAATCCAGCAAGCACATCATCATCAAGAAAAATGGTAATGCGGGTTTTTCCGTTGGAATCAACCACTGCACCACGCACACCTTTTGAAAAATCATATTCATCTTTCATGTCCTAGCCCTCATAAGTACGTCTTTCGTGAGGTTCGGCATGTCGCGCAGAAATAATGCGGATATCATTCTCACCTCGATAATGATAAGTAACAACCAACAAATAACCAAAATGGTTAATTCCAAGTGTTACAAATCGCTCTTCATTATGATCACAATCTTCAATAGTAATGGCGTTTTCATCATACAAAACCCCTTCTGCATCGCTTAGATCAATTTTATGTTTTTTCTTATTAAGTTTGTTTTTTACAGTGTCATAAGTAATATTCATAACCAGATTATACGTATTTTGTATGTATTTACAAGCCAGTGTTTAGGTAATAAAAAACTCCGGTTTATAGGGGCTTAGTCACAGTATGAGTTTAGAGTGACGTAACAAAGAAATTTAATTTCTGTAAGTCTATAGCTCACCATTCGTCCTTAAAAAACCTTAAATAATTAATTAATTAACTTTTATTGGAAATGTTGTGATAATTTTGTCATGCCAGCATCTCGTTTGCCTCTCGAATGCAATAGGTGCGTGGACATGATGTT